>NZ_JBWZNA010000089.1:0-201 GCF_056725885.1 Acinetobacter sp. GRABPA_MV_2 | reverse complement strand
GTAGTGTGCCCTACTCTCAAAATCTCCCAGAAAGGTCAGGCGCGACAAGTCGCTGCCCGCCCTTTCCTCTCCTCAAATTCGCATAATGAGCATTGATGTTAAATGCCATGCGAGTGCAGAAATATGGTCGCATCATTGACAAAAAACCCCGCTATCGCGGGGTCTTTAGTCAACGAACATGGCAAATAACATAATGCGGCT
>NZ_JBWZNA010000088.1:0-203 GCF_056725885.1 Acinetobacter sp. GRABPA_MV_2 | reverse complement strand
AATATTTTTGGTATTGGGGTGATCAATGCTGACATTGCAGCGAGCCAGTATAAAGATGAAAACGGTTACTCTACCTTGCTGGGTTTAGAAGGGCGCATCAGTAAGAACATTTCATTTAACACCAGTTACCGTAAAGTATTTGATAACTATTTTGACCTAGCCCGTGTGTCTCAAGTGAGATATTTAAAAGATAACCAGATCAA
>NZ_JBWZNA010000087.1:0-212 GCF_056725885.1 Acinetobacter sp. GRABPA_MV_2 | reverse complement strand
CCACTTATTCCAATGATGATGAGAACTGCAGCATTGACTTAGATCGCCAGTGCTCAGTACTGGCTATCATGTAGCTTTTATCGCTTTAGCGCCTTAACTTATTTAAGTGGCGTAACTTGCATAACTTATGCATCCTATTTAGGTGACCTCAGTTATAGTATTCCGTGTCAGGAATCTGTCCACTTATTCCAATGATGATGAGAACTGCAGCA
>NZ_JBWZNA010000086.1:0-222 GCF_056725885.1 Acinetobacter sp. GRABPA_MV_2 | reverse complement strand
CCAGTAATTGACCCGGTTAACGGGACAGACCCAATTACAGGTACAGCAGAACCTGGTTCAACTGTGACTGTGACATATCCAGATGGTAGTACGGCAAGTGTTGTAGCAGGACCAGATGGTAGTTGGACTGTGCCAAACCCAGGCTTAAATGATGGTGATACGGTAACAGCAGTAACAGAAGATCCTGCGGGCAATACCTCAGGTCCAGCAACAGCTGTGGTG
>NZ_JBWZNA010000085.1:0-228 GCF_056725885.1 Acinetobacter sp. GRABPA_MV_2 | reverse complement strand
CTTCTTCCTGGTTCGTCACCAGCAAGCTAGGTCGGCTATATTACTCTTAATCTCTTAAAAGTCAACAGGTAATTTCGATATTTTTAAAACTCATTCTCAAAACCAACTTAACATCAAATTCATCACTTAAAGTAATCAACTTAATCACAAGTAACTGTTTTTCAACAAGTTTCTATCTGCATCACCGCCGATGGATGTGCATTATAGACCATTACATTCCCTTTGCAA
>NZ_JBWZNA010000084.1:0-228 GCF_056725885.1 Acinetobacter sp. GRABPA_MV_2 | reverse complement strand
TGTAGATGTTGCTGATGCAGATGTAACCTTAACAATTGATACAACTCCACAAGATCTGATTACAGCGATTACGGTTCCTGAAGACTTAAATGGCGACGGTATCTTAAATGCAGACGAGCTTGGTACAGACGGCACCTTCAATGCACAAGTGGCATTGGGACCTGATGCAATCGATGGCACAGTGGTAAATGTGAACGGTACCAACTACACCGTGACAGCAGCTGATCT
>NZ_JBWZNA010000083.1:0-235 GCF_056725885.1 Acinetobacter sp. GRABPA_MV_2 | reverse complement strand
AGTTCGCATAATAACTAGATTATGTTACTTGCCTTAGTCATTGATAAATAAGCTAATTTCATTAATTTGGAATTAGCTTTTTTGTCAATGATGCTATGCTTTTGCCTGCACTTGCAGGCATTTAACATTAATCTTCATTATGCGAACTTGAGGGGGAGGAAAGGGCGGGCAGCGACTCGTCGCGCCTGACCTTTCTGAATATTTTTGGTGTCTAAGGGTAAAAAAGTCCACCTTC
>NZ_JBWZNA010000082.1:0-243 GCF_056725885.1 Acinetobacter sp. GRABPA_MV_2 | reverse complement strand
GATGCAGTTGCACCGACAGTCGCACTGGATGATGTATTGACCAACGACAGCACACCTGAGTTAACAGGTACTGTAAGTGACCCAACAGCAACCGTAGTTGTGAACGTGGATGGCGTGGATTATCCAGCGACTAACAACGGTGACGGCACCTGGACGCTTGCAGACAATACACTGCCTGCGTTAACTGATGGTCCACATACCATTACCGTGACAGCAACAGATGCAGCAGGCAATGCGAGTACT
>NZ_JBWZNA010000081.1:0-272 GCF_056725885.1 Acinetobacter sp. GRABPA_MV_2 | reverse complement strand
TTGCTCAACCCATGGCGTTTACCTGTCATGGTCGAGTTTAATGACGGACAAGTTGGTGTAATTGATAAGGCTGATACTCAAGGAAATGTCAGTATCCAGTTTAGTGGAGATCATGGCCTTTCCCAAAATTTAAGCTTAGATGTCTTAAAAACAACAATTAAGAATGTCTATATTCTGCGTCCTGAAACGTCTATTCCCGATGCGCGTATTGACGAATATATCAAACCGTACGAAGCAAGCTGGTTCTGGTCGATTGTTCTAAGAGACTGGAA
>NZ_JBWZNA010000080.1:0-277 GCF_056725885.1 Acinetobacter sp. GRABPA_MV_2 | reverse complement strand
TAGCGTTCCAGTTGTATCTTTAGATGACTTAACTACTAATGACACGACTCCTGCTTTAACTGGAGCGATTAATGACCCAACTGCAACCGTAGTTGTGAACGTGGATGGTGTTGACTATCCGGCAGTAAACAATGGTGACGGCACCTGGACACTTGCAGATAATACACTGCCTACGTTAACCGACGGTCCACATACAGTGACTGTAACTGCAACTGATCCAGCTGGAAATGCTGCTACAGATACAGCTACGCTTACTATTGACACCGTACCTGCAGAT
>NZ_JBWZNA010000079.1:0-296 GCF_056725885.1 Acinetobacter sp. GRABPA_MV_2 | reverse complement strand
CCGAGGTTCGACAGGCCATCTGTTGAAGCTTCTGCACCACCACTTAAAGTCAGTGAGTTACTGTAGCCGTATCTGATCGCACCTGAGGCAAAGGTGGCATCATCATAATCGTTTGAATACAGCCCATAGTTGTAGCGTGGAATACCGACATCTACTGAAAACTCATTTATGCCTTTTGCCAGAATCTTGGATGAAAAATAGTACGGCTTTTTGGTAATGCTCTGCTTTCCGGTTGCATCGGTAGTCACAAGGGTGACTTCATTTCCTGAAATAAATGGGAGCTGTTTAATATCAAA
>NZ_JBWZNA010000078.1:0-305 GCF_056725885.1 Acinetobacter sp. GRABPA_MV_2 | reverse complement strand
GACAGCGACTCGGATTCAGACAGCGACTCGGACTCTGACAGCGACTCTGATTCGGACAGCGACTCGGACAGCGATTCTGACTCTGACAGTGACTCTGATTCGGACAGCGACTCTGATTCGGATAGTGACTCGGACTCTGACTCTGACAGCGACAGCGACTCGGACTCTGACAGCGACTCTGATTCTGACAGCGATTCTGACTCTGACAGTGACTCTGATTCAGACAGTGACTCGGACTCTGACAGTGACTCTGATTCGGACAGTGATTCGGATAGCGACAGTGACTCTGATTCAGACAGTGACTC
>NZ_JBWZNA010000077.1:0-325 GCF_056725885.1 Acinetobacter sp. GRABPA_MV_2 | reverse complement strand
TGATTCTGACAGCGACTCTGATTCTGACAGCGATTCTGATAGCGACAGCGATTCGGATTCTGACAGCGACTCGGATTCGGACAGCGACTCTGATTCGGACAGTGACTCGGACTCTGACAGTGACTCTGACAGCGACTCGGATTCGGACAGCGATTCTGATTCGGACAGCGACTCGGATTCGGACAGCGACTCTGATTCTGACAGCGATTCTGACTCTGACAGTGACTCTGATTCTGACAGCGACTCTGATTCTGACAGCGATTCTGATTCGGACAGTGACTCGGATTCGGACAGCGATTCTGACTCTGACAGCGATTCTGACTCT
>NZ_JBWZNA010000076.1:0-330 GCF_056725885.1 Acinetobacter sp. GRABPA_MV_2 | reverse complement strand
TGTTGACGCTCACTTAATATTGACCAGCGATGCTCGTTGAATATTGACCAGGCATTTAAGCAATGTAGCGTACTACACTGCTGTGGATAAATCGATCAATTGCTGTTGCTTTTTCTTCACTGATCGACGGTTAAAATAACTCTCCTTTCTCTGCTTCTCGTTTCTTTATACGCTGCTTGGCTTCCTCCGTGCTTTGCTTAAAACGATAGGATTCATTACCCGTTTCGATGATATGGCAATGATGAGTCAGTCGATCCAGCAGTGCAGTCGTCAACTTAGCATCACCAAATACATTGCTCCATTCCGAGAAGCTCAAGTTCGTCGTAATGA
>NZ_JBWZNA010000075.1:0-351 GCF_056725885.1 Acinetobacter sp. GRABPA_MV_2 | reverse complement strand
CAGCGACTCGGATTCAGACAGCGACTCGGACTCTGACAGCGATTCTGACTCTGACAGCGACTCTGATTCTGACAGCGACTCGGATTCAGACAGCGATTCGGATTCAGACAGTGACTCTGACAGCGATTCTGATTCTGACAGCGATTCGGATTCGGACAGCGACTCGGACTCTGACAGCGACTCTGATTCTGACAGTGACTCTGATTCGGACAGCGATTCTGACTCTGACAGCGACTCGGATTCGGACAGCGATTCTGATTCTGACAGCGACTCGGATTCAGACAGCGATTCGGATTCAGACAGTGACTCTGACAGCGACTCTGATTCTGACAGCGACTCTGATTCTGACAG
>NZ_JBWZNA010000074.1:0-373 GCF_056725885.1 Acinetobacter sp. GRABPA_MV_2 | reverse complement strand
GCTGTCAGAGTCAGAATCGCTGTCCGAATCCGAGTCGCTGTCCGAATCCGAGTCGCTGTCAGAGTCCGAGTCACTGTCAGAATCAGAGTCGCTGTCAGAATCCGAGTCGCTGTCAGAGTCCGAGTCGCTGTCAGAGTCAGAATCGCTGTCCGAATCCGAGTCACTATCCGAATCAGAGTCACTGTCAGAATCAGAGTCGCTGTCTGAATCGCTGTCTGAATCAGAGTCGCTGTCAGAATCAGAGTCGCTGTCTGAATCCGAATCGCTGTCAGAATCAGAGTCGCTGTCTGAATCAGAGTCGCTGTCAGAGTCACTGTCTGAATCCGAATCGCTGTCTGAATCCGAGTCGCTGTCAGAATCAGAATCGCTGTCC
>NZ_JBWZNA010000073.1:0-374 GCF_056725885.1 Acinetobacter sp. GRABPA_MV_2 | reverse complement strand
GGGGTCGTCTCAGGAAACGGAAAATATAGCACGCTAAGGATTTTCACTCCGACTTCTTTTAACGATATCCAACACGGTATTTTTGCTTAGATTGACCAGCCGACCGACTTGTCGATAAGAGTGTCCAGCAGACACCAACTCCAACACTTTAGGTGCCAGACGATCTGACTTGGTACGTTGACCAGGACGACGACCAAACACAACGCCCCGCGCTTGTGCCGCTGCTACACCAGAGCGCACACGTTCACGTAGTAAATCTCCCTCAAACTCTGCTAATGCAGACATCACAGAAGCCATGAGCTTTCCCTGAGATGTGGAAAGGTCAAACTGCAAACCTGTTTGTGCCACCAGAGATACCCCGAAATGCCCAAGAT
>NZ_JBWZNA010000072.1:0-383 GCF_056725885.1 Acinetobacter sp. GRABPA_MV_2 | reverse complement strand
CGCTCAACATAACCACCCCAGCCAAATGAACCAATTTGGGGTTCTGACAAACCGAATATTTCTTGGCGATACCGTAGGCTACCGCTGTCACTAGATACACTCGTGATCGCATTCACTTTACTAGATGGGGTATATCGCAGTGCAAAGTAAATCCCATAGTCCTTATGGTTTTCATAATCTTTATACGCTGATGCATAAAAACCCCAGTTCTTATCCAAACTTCCACTTAAATTGGTAGACAGTAATTTATAGGAGTTATCACTATATTTGATCTGGTTATAGCCCAGATAAACCCCATAGCCTGCATAAAAGTTATAGTTAATCCCTGCCCTAAAAATCTCATCTGCCAATGCACTGTAGTTCAGATAGTTTTGTGACTCGGC
>NZ_JBWZNA010000071.1:0-396 GCF_056725885.1 Acinetobacter sp. GRABPA_MV_2 | reverse complement strand
CTTAAAGCTGGTTCGGTTAAAAAAGTCATCTGTTCTTTTCCGCGTCAGTCTGACTCTTATGTGTTTGATGAATTGTACCGTGCTGGAAAGGTTGAGCTTGAAGTGGTCCCACAAGGTAATTTGGCTTGCCGTATTCAGGCAGCTGGTATGGGGCTTGGGGCGGTATTTACCCCAACAGGCTTTGGAACACTTTTAGCTGAAGGCAAAGAAACCCGTGAGATTGATGGGAAAGATTACGTACTCGAATATCCGATCAAGGCTGACTTTGCCTTGATTAAAGCCTACAAGGGCGATCGCTGGGGCAATCTGGTTTACCGTAAATCTGCACGTAACTTTGGCCCGATTATGGCGATGGCTGCGGATGTCACCATTGCTCAGGTTTCTGAAGTGGTAGAG
>NZ_JBWZNA010000070.1:0-452 GCF_056725885.1 Acinetobacter sp. GRABPA_MV_2 | reverse complement strand
ACCGCTTTTGCAGCTTCTAAATCATTAAAGGCAACATGGTTGATACCGTTTGGAAGTGGTGCAAAGTCTTGTGAATATTTAGGTTGACCACCCGCCGAAACGGTAAATAAGGTACGGCCGTGGAACGCATTGTTAAATGCCACAATGCCACTTTTGCCAGCAACGCCGCTGTCTAGACCAACTTTACGAGCTAGTTTGAGTGCTGCTTCGTTTGCTTCTGCACCTGAGTTACAGAAGAATACTTTATCTGCAAATGTATTTTCGGTGAGTTGTTTTGCAAGGCGTAGAACGGGTTCATTTGTATAACCATTGCCTACATGCCAAAGTTTTGTTGCTTGTTCTGTTAAAGCATTTACTGCCACTGGATGCGCATGACCTAATGCGTTTACTGCAATCCCGCCTGCAAAATCGATATATTCTTTATTTTCTTGATCCCAAATACGTGAACCTTC
>NZ_JBWZNA010000069.1:0-630 GCF_056725885.1 Acinetobacter sp. GRABPA_MV_2 | reverse complement strand
GAATTATTGAAAACATTCATAAATAAGATCAATAATTTATCTCTAAAATACGCTTTTTTATCTTTTGTACTATTTTAAAGTGAAAGTATTTAAAAATTTATATATGTTATATGGCTGTAAAGATTTTATGTCATAACATTAAAAGGTACTTTCATGTCATTGCAACGCGGCATTTATCAGCATTATAAAGGTAATCTCTATCAAGTTTTTTCTGTGGCAAAACATAGTGAGACTGAAGAAGAGTTAGTCGTTTATCAGTGTCTTTATGGTGACTATTCAACTTGGGTACGTCCTCTAGATATGTTTACAGAAACGGTTCAAATGGCTGATGGAAGTATCGTGCTGCGTTTTAAGTTAATTCAAAGTACGTAACTCAAACGGCTGTCATATAAAATAACGATTTTAAAGGGTGAATTATGCCAAATACTTTTTTTTTACAAAGAGTTGCCGATTTATATGACACCTTTAAACGACATGATGCTCAGCAAACAGATCGTTTGCTGCGGTATCGTAATATTGAGGCGGAGTCTGCAAAATTACTATCGCAATTTATTCGGATGCAGCAAGCCAAATCAATTTTAGAAATCGGTACTTCAACAGGTTATTCTACTTTATGGCTTGCTGAGGCTG
>NZ_JBWZNA010000068.1:0-739 GCF_056725885.1 Acinetobacter sp. GRABPA_MV_2 | reverse complement strand
TTTTTGCTTCGTGTAACCGCCATTATGTTAATTTTAGGAAGTCTTAAGACTAATTTTCAGACTTATCCCACCAACTTTGAGCTAAATCAGTATTTTTAGGAATGCCTATACCATCACGATACATAACGGAAAGACTTCGCATTGCTTTCTTATTACCTAACTTTGCAGCCTTTTCACGAAGTTCTAAAGCTTTCTTAATATTAACTTCTATTCCGCTATCTGCGCGAGTATATAGGTCAGCTAACTCAACCATTGATTCAGAATGACCATTTTCTGAAGCTTTCTGAAACCACTTAAAAGCTTTTTGGAAATGTTCTAAAGAATCGTTTTTGTCATCATCCTCTATTAATCTAGCATAGGTAACATATCCATCAGCTAACCAAAACATTGCTGCTACATTTCCATTTTCAGCTGATTTAATAGCCCAAATTTCAGCTTGATTTTCATCTGAATCAACACCATGACCATATAGATAAATCTCAGCTAATTCTAACTGGGCAGAAGTATCTCCACTTTCTGCTTTCGCTAATAAATCATTAGAAAAAACAGGTTCTGCAAATGTTTCCATTGAAAGGCAAACTCCTAAAGCCATAAAAATATTTACTAATTTATTCAATTCTTAACCTTTAAATTAAACTCTTAGGCTTGTATGTTTTTACATCATACCTAAAAGAGAACTCTAAAATTAGAGTATATTTTTAGTCCTATTTAACATAAAAACTCTTATACGAAATGCTAT
>NZ_JBWZNA010000067.1:0-788 GCF_056725885.1 Acinetobacter sp. GRABPA_MV_2 | reverse complement strand
GGTGGTGTTTCAAAAAGTATGCTGAAAAAAAGCAGGTTGGATTTTGATAAAATAGAGAAATGCGAATAACTCTAGAAATCAAGTGTCCAGCCTGCCTAAGTGACAGTATAAAGAAAAATGGCACAAAAGTAGATGGTAAGCAAAATTACCAATGTAAAATATGCAGACGTCAATTTATTGGTGATCATGCTCTCAGTTATCAAGGCTGTCACTCAGGTATCAAAACCAAAATATTACACCTCATGGTGCGAGGCAGTGGTGTCAGGGATATAGCAGAAATTGAAAGAGTAAGTATCGGTAAAGTTCTACGGACACTTAGCCAATCAAAATATCAACTTCGAGCACAGCAAAGTCATTATGAAACCCTTGAAGTAGATGAGTTTTGGACTTTTGTTGGTCATAAGCAAAATAAACAATGGCTAATTTATGCCTATCATCGAGAAACAGGTGAAATTGTTGCTTATGTATGGGGTAACCGAGATTTAGCCACTGCAAAACGACTTAAATTAAAATTGAAGCAGTTAGGTGTAAGCTATACATGTATATCAAGTGACCATTGGGATAGCTTTGTTACGACCTTTAAAGAATGCAAACAGTTGATTGGTAAATTTTTCACTGTGGGTATAGAAGGCAATAATTGTCGATTACGGCATCGAATCAGGCGAGGCTTTAGGAGAAGCTGCAACTTCTCCAAAAAGCTTGAAAATCATTTCAAAGCCTTTGATTTAGTGTTCTTTTATATCAATAATGGATTCGTTTAATGCCAGCATACTTTTTGAAACACCACC
>NZ_JBWZNA010000066.1:0-807 GCF_056725885.1 Acinetobacter sp. GRABPA_MV_2 | reverse complement strand
CAACGTGTGGCACAAGATATTCCAGATGGTGCCTATGTGAACTTGGGTATTGGCCTACCGACCAAGATCGCGAGCTACTTACCTAACGATAAAGATATTTTTCTTCATTCTGAAAATGGCCTGTTGGCTTTTGGCCCACCGCCAGCTGCAGGTGAAGAAGATCCTGAACTGATTAATGCGGGTAAAGAATTTGTGACCATGCTTGAAGGTGGTAGCTTTTTCCACCATGGCGATTCATTTGCGATGATGCGTGGTGGTCACCTTGATATTGCAGTACTCGGTGCATTTCAGGTGGCAGCGAATGGTGACTTGGCCAACTGGCACACGGGAGCACCGGATGCGATTCCTGCGGTTGGTGGTGCGATGGATTTAGCTGTGGGTGCCAAGAAAGTATTTATCACCACAGACCATGTAACCAAACAAGGTGAACCGAAGATTGTGGCTGAGCTAACTTATCCAGTGACGGGTAAAAAATGTGTTGACCGTATTTACACTGACCTTTGTGTGATTGACGTGACCAAAGAAGGTTTAAAGGTGATTGAGAAAGTGGAAGGTCTTAGCTTTGATGATTTACAGGCTTTGACTGGTGCAACTTTGATTGATGCGACTCAAGGGTAAGGAAGTAGGGAAATGACATTAAAAAATGCTTATATCATCGATGCCATCCGTACTCCATTCGGCCGTTATGCCGGTGGTCTTGCACCTGTCCGTGCCGATGACCTTGGCGCTGTGCCGATCAAAGCCTTAATTCAGCGTAACCCAAGTGTAGATTGGGAACAGGTCGATGATGTGATTTATGGCTGTGCC
>NZ_JBWZNA010000065.1:0-835 GCF_056725885.1 Acinetobacter sp. GRABPA_MV_2 | reverse complement strand
TAAAACACCTGTAATCTGTGCAATCGGTGCCAACATACGTGAAGATAAAATTGAACAAGCCACTAACGCACCTGTGGTCATTTCACCGTCCATTACGGCAAAACATCCTACCAATACCACAATTGCATAGGTTAAGCCCTGAATCTTTTGGGTCCATGCCATTAAGGTACCGACAATTTTACGTTGTTTCATACCAATATCGGCTGAAACTTCATTCATGTGGTTCCACTGGTTTTGGAACCGTGATTCGGCACGCAATAGCTTAATATCTTCAATACCCTGCACCGCTTCGACAAGAATTGCGTTACGGATTGATGACTCTCTCATGCCCTCTTGTGCGAGTTGCGCTAGCTTCTTCTGTGCCAGAATACCCGGCAAAATCATAAGTGGTACAACCAGCAACATCACCCAAAATAGCTTTCCACCAATAATCGCAAAAATGATCAGGAACAGGAAAAAGAATGGGAAATCAGCAATAGCACTAATGGTGGTAGAGGTCACCAGTTCACGAACACCTTCGAGCTCACGAATCTGGGAAATAAAACTACCGGTAGACTTTGAACGGTCTTTATTTTTGATGCGTAAGGCATGACCAAATACACGGTCAGAAACAAGTAAATCTGCTCGTTTACCAATAATATCGGATAAATATACCCGTGATATACGCAAGGTAAACTCAAAAATAGCGGCAATCAGTACACCACCAGCCAGCACCCATAAGGTTGGAACAGACTGTGAAGGCACAACACGGTCATACACTTGCATTGAGAAAACAATGGTTGCCAGTGCCAAAATATTGGCAATGAGTGAGGCAAACATAATATCAACGTAGCGC
>NZ_JBWZNA010000064.1:0-835 GCF_056725885.1 Acinetobacter sp. GRABPA_MV_2 | reverse complement strand
ACGCTACGTTGATATTATGTTTGCCTCACTCATTGCCAACGTATTGGCACTGGCAACCATTATTTTTTCAATGCAAGTGTATGACCGTGTTGTACCCTCACAGTCTATCCCGACTTTATGGGTGCTGGCAGGTGGTGTACTCATTGCAGCACTTTTTGAGTTTACCTTGCGTATATCACGGGTATATTTATCCGATATTATTGGTAAACGTGCTGACTTACGGGTGTCTGACCGTGTATTTGGTCATGCCTTACGCATCAAAAATAAAGACCGTTCAAAGTCTACCGGTAGTTTTATTTCCCAGATTCGTGAGCTCGAAGGTGTTCGTGAACTGGTGACTTCAACCACCATTAGTGCTATTGCTGATTTCCCGTTCTTTTTCCTTTTCCTGATCATTTTTGCGATTATTGGTGGAAAGCTATTTTGGGTGATGTTGCTGGTTGTGCCACTTATGATTTTGCCGGGTATTCTGGTGCAAAAGAAGCTAGCGCAACTCGCACAAGAGGGCATGAGAGAGTCTTCAATCCGTAACGCAATTCTTGTCGAAGCGGTGCAGGGTATTGAGGATATTAAACTATTGCGTGCTGAATCACGTTTCCAAAACCAGTGGAATCACATGAACGAAGTTTCAGCCGATATCGGGATGAGACAGCGTAAAATTGTTGGTACCTTAATGGCATGGACTCAAATGCTTCAAGGTTTGACCTATGCAATTGTGGTGTTGGTAGGATGTTTTGCCGTAATGGACGGTGAAATGACTACAGGTGCGTTAGTAGCTTGCTCCATTCTATCTTCACGTATGTTGGCACCTATTGCACAGATTACAGGTGTTTTG
>NZ_JBWZNA010000063.1:0-876 GCF_056725885.1 Acinetobacter sp. GRABPA_MV_2 | reverse complement strand
GGAGACTACCTGTCAGAATTAACAGGTATGGTTAGTCCCATAAAAAAAACGCCAGCAAGGGGTTGCTGGCGTATAAAATGAATCTGCATTGACATGCAGGTATTGCCTAATTTATCAGGATTGATCCATATGTTGCATATCAAAATAACGATTTACAAAAACGAAATTAAAAAGCATCTCCCTGCCCTTATGAGTCTGCTCGGCACACTTATTTTTATGGCCGCATTCTTCGCGCTATCCGTTCACTTTAACGCTGCAATTGTCAAATGTCACTAAAAACTGACCCACTATTTGCATCTAAAATTGACCCACGTAGTTGTTAAAATATTACAGTCGTGAAACTCAATTAATTGATGGCTAACTCCTCCTGATCTATTTTGGTTTGTCGTGGTTTAGTTCGCTTTGTTGCAATTCCCTTGGTACTCGATTCTTTAAAGCGCCAAGACTCATTGCCTGTTTCGACGATATGACAATGATGCGTTACCCCCGCCAAAATAGATATCCATAGTGCGATATGTAGTTGCAGAGTGCCTAACAATATTACTATCTAGGAATATTTTCATGGCCATGCCTAACGAGGCTGTAGCGAAACTCCCAGCCGAATTTTACCCATTAAAGCGGTCCAAATAACAAACATATTTCATGCTGCTATTCAAATTCCAGCTCACTAAAGCGCAACAACTTCGCTACTTTTCAAATAGCCGCGCATCACCAAAAATAAAATATTTGTACTTCGAGTTTTGCTACAACTTCAACGAGTCTGTAGTAAAAGGAATCCGTAAAGACACTTATCCACAGCACTCTCTGTATTGATTAGTAGTAGGTTAAAAGCCACGCAAACGATTTTACATAATCGCCACTTATGAGTAGTGACGT
>NZ_JBWZNA010000062.1:0-978 GCF_056725885.1 Acinetobacter sp. GRABPA_MV_2 | reverse complement strand
TAACCCGAATCTTGTTTAAGCCGATATTTCCATAATACGAATCATCGGCTTGTTTTGATGACATATTTGATAAGCACATAAAGATGCATAAATACCAGCTAAATAGCCTGCAACACTTCTCGCTCTAGTCGTCACTAGATTGTACGCCCCTTTCAGCAAACTGAATAAAGTTTCTATTTTATTGCGTTGTTTCAGATGGTATTCATCTGCTTTTGATAACTGTATAGATTTCATGTTCTTTCGGTGATAGGTAATTAAATCAATATCTTGTACTCTTAATTTGCTCTTTAATTCATGACTAATATAGCCACGATCAGCATACAATTTAGCAGTCATTCCTTTGACTAACTGTTCAACCATTTTTATATCTGCTGTATGCCCATTTGATAAAGCTGTGCTGAGTATTTCACCTGACTGATTCATAAGTACATGCAACTTACAACCAAAGAACCAACCCATAGAACTTTTACCACGAGTTGCAATTGCTGCTAGCGATTTATGTCTTTTTATTCGCTGATTTTTACAGACAGCCAATGTCGTTGAATCGATCCATAAATAAGAACTTTGCTGATCTTTCATCAGGGCGAAATGTAAGGCATGCAAAGCCAGTTGATGAGTATTGATCAGGTAAATCATACGTTGGTAACAAGGCAGGCTTTTGAATAAATGAAAATAGTTATGTCTCAGTGCCGTAAAGAATGCTTTAAAGTTATTGAAATGTGAATGTTTATACCAAATTGCAATAAAGACAATTTCAGAAATACTGAGCTGTGCAGGGCGAATTCTTAGGCATTTAAGATTTTGCTTTAAGAATTTCCAGTAAATTGATTCAAATTTTAGAAAGAAATCATCAATTATACAGAATAATTGGGTACTATCGAACATAAGGACTAGAGTCGTAAGTTTTGTGTGGTAACTCAACTGATGGCTCCAGTCCTTCTCTTTTTCAAGTCTATGGCTTATCCGTGATTCAGGTTA
>NZ_JBWZNA010000061.1:0-982 GCF_056725885.1 Acinetobacter sp. GRABPA_MV_2 | reverse complement strand
CTCAGATTTAGATGATTTTCAGTTAGTAAGTCACAAACCAAGATCATCTTAGTAATTGAGTACAGAACCGATGTAAAGCGGTTCTACGCAAATTATTAAGATGAGCCACTAGCATTGCGACGCTAAAGCTAAATAAATCATTCTAGGCGCATATGGAGCTGGTAATCAGGGAAAGAAGGATAAATCCAATTCCTGGCTTCCCACTCGTAGACACTCGTTCTGTCACTACAGATTAATACAGTAATATTTAATCTAAAATCTGAAAAGAAATTAGCTCATCCGGTGAATAATATACATTATTAACACAAAACTGATAATTCTCACATAGTGATAAAATAATGTGAGTTACTGTACCTTGAACAACTTCGGAATGGCTCTCAAATACTTCATAAATAAATGAAACTTGTTTGCCCAGTAACTCGATTGGTTTAAAATTTGCAGCAGCCATAAGAGATCTCCTCATAAGATCATTTGTGGTTAGCTGCATGATTAGACGGCCATCCAATCATGCAGCGATTTTAACAACTCAAAGAATTCTATAAAGAACCTTGTTCAATAATTTTCAACATAAATCGCTTAAGCTCAGAACTTGAAGAAGACTGATTTAATTTGCAAATTCTACTGAACTCTTTTTTTAAATCGCTATTAACCCTAAAAGTTAAAACATCATCAAGCTCAGAAGCATTTGCCTTAATCTTTTGGACTTTTTGTTGCTGAAGCGAACTTGCTGCTATTGCATGCAAATGCTGAAACTTAGAAGAAGAATCCATAAAAACCTCTTTTTGTATAAACAAAGAATACACTAAGTATAAACAAAGTAAAAACTAAAAAATATAATAAAAAGATAAGTTGTTGATAAATATATATATTTATTTTTTATTAAAATAAAGAAATCAAAAATGTTAAAACAAATAAAACACCTAAGTGCCTGTTATTAAATAAAAAAAACAAAACTTTCCGCAGTCAGGCACACTATTAGATA
>NZ_JBWZNA010000060.1:0-1116 GCF_056725885.1 Acinetobacter sp. GRABPA_MV_2 | reverse complement strand
ACCGGCAATCACCAAATTCGCTTCACCTGCCTTGATGGCACGGGCAGCAATGGCAATCGCATCGAGTGATGAACCACACAAACGGTTAATAGTGGTTGCCGGTACTTGGTATGGTAAACCTGCAAGCAGTGCTGACATACGGCCGACATTACGGTTGTCTTCACCGGCTTGGTTGGCACAGCCATAGATCACATCATCGACCTGTTCCCAATCTACATTCGGGTTACGTTGGATTAAAGCTTTAATCGGCACAGCCCCCAGGTCATCGGCACGGACAGGAGCAAGACCACCAGCATAACGGCCGAATGGAGTACGGATGGCATCGATGATATAAGCATTTTTTAATGTCATTTCCCTACTTCCTTACCCTTGAGTCGCATCAATCAAAGTTGCACCGGTTAAAGCCTGTAAATCATCAAAGCTAAGACCTTCAACTTTCTCAATCACCTTCAAACCATCTTGGGTCACATCAATCACACAAAGATCAGTGTAAATACGGTCAACACATTTTTTACCCGTTACTGGATAAGTTAGCTCAGCCACAATCTTCGGTTCACCTTGTTTGGTTACATGGTCTGTGGTGATAAATACTTTCTTGGCACCCACAGCTAAATCCATCGCACCACCTACCGCTGGAATCGCATCCGGTGCTCCCGTGTGCCAGTTCGCCAAGTCACCATTCGCGGCAACCTGAAATGCACCGAGTACTGCAATATCAAGGTGACCACCACGCATCATCGCAAATGAGTCGCCATGGTGGAAAAAGCTACCACCTTCAAGCATGGTCACAAATTCTTTACCCGCATTAATCAGTTCAGGGTCTTCTTCACCTGCAGCTGGCGGTGGGCCAAAAGCCAACAGGCCATTTTCAGAATGAAGAAAAATATCTTTATCGTCAGGTAAGTAGCTCGCGATCTTGGTCGGTAGGCCAATACCCAAGTTCACATAGGCGCCATCTGGAATATCTTGTGCCACACGTTGTGCAATCTGGTCACGGCTGAGTTTCTGGTAGCTCATGTTATTTCTCCTTATTGCTTACTGTGCGGGCGATACTTGTACAACGTGCTGTACAAAGATACCCGGGGTGATAATGTGCTCAGGGTCTAATCCACCTAA
>NZ_JBWZNA010000059.1:0-1130 GCF_056725885.1 Acinetobacter sp. GRABPA_MV_2 | reverse complement strand
TGTAATATCTGCTTTAGCTTCATCTCTGGTTTTATAGTTGCAATGATGCACTAATTCATTCTTGAGTATGCCCCAGAAACTTTCAATCGGTGCATTATCGTAACAGTCCCCACGTTTGCTCATTGAACCTTGAAAATCACATTTTTCCAGTATCTTTCGATATTCATGGCTGCAATATTGGCTGCCTCTGTCCGAATGAATAATTAAGCCTTTCGTTGGTTTTTGATTACGAATCGCCATAGTCAGTGCATTGCAAACAAGTTGTGCGGTCATACGCTCATTTAAGCTATAGCCAACCACTTGTTTCGTGTACAGGTCTTTTACTGCTGCCAAGTATAACCAACCTTCAGCAGTCCAAATGTATGTAATATCGCTTGACCATGCAAGATTGGGCTTAGTCATTGAAAACTGTTGCTCTAGTAAATTTGCGTAGATCGCTCGATTATGATCACTCTTCGTAGTTCTTTTGAAACGCTTATGACGCTTACAATACAGCTGGTTGAGCTTTTTTATTTGACGTACAGCATACGTACTGATTTTGATACCTTGCGCTTGTAAATGCTTAGTTAATCGAATATAGCCATAGCTTTGTTTAGTTTCCTCATGAGCTATTTTGACCAAAATTGTCTGTTGATTTCGCTGAACCAATCTTTTATTCATGCCTCGTTTTAGCCAATCATAAAATCGTGACACTGAAACGTGAAGTAATCTAGCCATAAAGCTAATCGGGAATAAATATCTTTGCTGTTTCATATAGGCGTACCTTACTGACTTTCTTTCGCAAAGTACGCTGCTGCCTTTTTTAGAAATTCACGTTCCATTTCAGCTGTTTTGAGCTGTTGTTTGAGCTTTTTATTTTCTTCGAGTAAGGCATTTAGATCAGGTGAATATTGTTTAGTGCCTGCTAAGGTGCCAGTCTTTGCTTTATTATTCCAATTTGAAAGAGTTTGCATTGAAATGCCAAGTTGTCTGGCTGTTTCCGATACATTGCCTTGATTGGCTTCAATCAATTTTATTGCTTCAACTTTAAATTCTGCGGTGTAAGTCTTCTGTTTCTTGCTCATGGTAAACTCCTGATGAGTGTCTATAGTTTACCAAGTTAAAACCTCCTGTTTTCTCAGCACACATCA
>NZ_JBWZNA010000058.1:0-1180 GCF_056725885.1 Acinetobacter sp. GRABPA_MV_2 | reverse complement strand
CTAGCCCTGCATAGGGCTAGATATAGCGATTAGACCCAATTCTCTAGCTTTAGACCATCAATCCGTTCAAATTCTTTTGTATTGTTCGTTACTAATACAACATCCAATGCCAAAGCATGAGCAGCGATCAGCATATCTAAGCTGCCAATCGGTTTACCTGTGGATTGAAGATCTTGGCGTAATTTGGCGTAATGCCAAATTGCTTGTTCATCGTAAGGAAGAATCTCTAAAGGTGACAAAAACTTGTTTAATGCCTGTTTATTGCGTTCAGATCCAGACTTCTCTACACCGAAAGCCAGCTCAGATGCCGTGATACTTGAAATCGCAAGCTGGCCGAGTTGATATTGCTTAAAGCGTTCAAAAATGTGTTGAGGCTTGTTGTTGATGACATAGATACAAATATTTGTGTCTAAGAGGTAAATCATTTGAACTCCTCACGGAACTGTTCGCCTTGATCAGCTCGCTCCAACTGGAATCCAACCTCAAACTCATTGATGGCTTCTAACATGACATCCCAAGGGTTATCGATTGGCATCAACAAAACGCCACGTCCGAAGCTTTTGATGGCCACTTCAGTGCCATTGAAACGAAAGGCCTTAGGCAAGCGAACCGCTTGACTGCGACCAGTTTGAAATACTTTGGCAATTTCCATGTTGACCTCCAGATACACAAGATATATATCACTGATATATACCATAGCATTAAAGTGTGTAGAGTCAAAGTACAATTAAAATCATGAGACAATAAAAAACCCCGACATCCTGTCGGGGTTTTTCGTATTGGGCTGTTAAGCATGACTCCTGTCTTGCTTCACGATCCTGGTGCGCTGATTTCTTATTGTTATCTGGAACATCCTGTTCTCAATGAGTTCATAATAGGAAATTGAACTGAGTATGGCTATTAGTGAATTTCCTGAATGGCTGTACGCCATAGCGTACATGGACATATCCTCAAATTATCCCGATATTTGTCCGCAGAAAATGGGGATAAAAGAGGGTTATTGAAGCCTTAAGAAATCAGGGAAAAACAAAATTTTGAATATTTTTTAACCTATTTTATTGGCTAAAAGTGACAAAAGTGCTTAAAAAGCAGCCGACATGTGTCTGAGTCGGCTTTTTAGTGTTTTTTGGGATTATGTAAAATTTACAAATTATTGATTTAATTAAAATATTTTAGATTG
>NZ_JBWZNA010000057.1:0-1188 GCF_056725885.1 Acinetobacter sp. GRABPA_MV_2 | reverse complement strand
AAACGTGTGGCACAAGACATTCCAGATGGCGCCTATGTGAACTTGGGTATTGGCCTACCAACCAAGATCGCTAGTTACTTACCTGACGATAAAGATATTTTTCTTCATTCTGAAAATGGGCTGTTGGCCTTTGGTCCTCCTCCAGCTGCAGGTGAAGAAGATCCTGAACTGATTAATGCGGGTAAAGAATTTGTGACCATGCTTGAAGGCGGCAGCTTTTTCCACCATGGCGATTCATTTGCCATGATGCGTGGTGGACACCTTGATATTGCTGTACTCGGTGCATTTCAGGTTGCTGCGAATGGTGACTTGGCCAACTGGCACACGGGAGCACCGGATGCAATTCCTGCGGTAGGTGGTGCGATGGATTTGGCGGTGGGTGCAAAGAAAGTATTTATCACCACAGATCATGTGACCAAACAAGGTGAGCCGAAGATTGTGGCTGAGCTAACTTATCCAGTAACAGGTAAAAAATGTGTTGACCGTATTTACACGGATCTTTGTGTGATTGACGTGACTAAAGATGGTTTAAAGGTGATTGAGAAAGTTGAAGGTCTTAGCTTTGATGAGTTACAGGCTTTAACGGGTGCAACTCTGATTGATGCGACTCAAGGGTAAGTTTAAACAGCAGTAACTATCGTGACAGGCGACATGGATGTCACCCGTTGGACAGGGAGGCAAGGAAGCCTCCTCTGTTCAACAAAGGTTTTTGTTATTTTTGACCTTTCAAAAGTAAGGTATCGCTTATGCAATAGACCTATGGATATCACAGTAAATTACAGCCGTGATGTTATCCGTTGATATGAAAATTTATAAATCATCACAACGGAGGCTTACCTGTTTAAGCCAGATACCACCAGCTAATTCGTGTCACTTTTTTAAAAAAGTAACCAAAAACCTTTGTTACTCAGACACAACATCCCTGTTGTGCTGAGCAACGAGGCGACATCCATGTCGCCACCGCGAAATACCTACGGAGAATGGCTAAAAGGCCTGAAGTAAAGGACAAAAGTTAGAATGAAAACCGCTTATATCATCGATGCCATCCGTACTCCATTCGGTCGTTATGCTGGTGGTCTTGCACCTGTCCGTGCCGATGACCTTGGCGCTGTGCCGATCAAAGCCTTAATTCAGCGTAACCCAAGTGTAGATTGGGAACAGGTCGATGATGTGATTTATGGTTGTGCT
>NZ_JBWZNA010000056.1:0-1309 GCF_056725885.1 Acinetobacter sp. GRABPA_MV_2 | reverse complement strand
TGAACCGTACCGGGTTTGTCGGAGACATTTTTATTTAAGTTAGGCCACGTGACCTAACGGGTTAATCTTATCATAGTACATTGCTTCAAACTCAAAAGGCGATACATAACCCAATGCGCTGTGTACACGCTTTTTGTTGAACCAATCTACCCAATTTAATGTCGCAAGTTGTACATCCGCTAAACCTTGCCAGTCTGCTTTTAAATATTCAATCACCTCTGTTTTGTATAACCCATTCACTGTTTCAGCCAAAGCGTTATCGTATGAATCACCGGTCGTACCGACTGATGCTCGTAAATTTGCTGCTTCTAAACGATTGGTATAGCGAATTGAAAGATATTGAACACCTCTATCTGAATGATGAATCACATTCTTAGGCATACCTCGGTCATGCAATGCTTGCTCTAGTGCATCGAGCACCATGTCTGTATTCATACGTGTTGATACTTTCCATCCAACAATCGCTCGTGAGAACACATCAATAATAAAGGCGGTATAGACCCAGCCTGAATGAGTTTGAATATACGTGAAGTCACCGACCCATAGTTGGTTTGGATAATCAGCAGTAAAATTACGTTTCACTAAATCATCCGCTCTTTTTTGATCATCTCGGCTACGGGTGGTGTATTTATTCTTCCCACGCCAAACACCCTGTATACCTAGCTTCTTCATCAAGCGAACCACTGTACAGCGTGCAATAACATAACCTTCACGTTTCAGTTGTTGCCAAACTTTACGTACACCATATCGACCTGAACTTTCTTTCCAAATTCGTTTAATTTGTTCAGCATGATGCAAATCATGTAGATCTCGCTTTGCTCGATGTTCTGGGTTTTCAGCAATATCTAGTGTTCGATAATAGGTAGAAGCTGAGATCGGTAAAATCCTACAAATCGCCTCAACACCATATAACGCCTTATTGTTATGGATGAAATCCACCATTATTTGTGTGGGCGGTCGAGCTCCGCCTGGGCGAAAAAAGCGGCTGCTTTACGCAGAATTTCATTGGCACGCTTTAATTCTTTGATTTCACGTTCCATTTGCTTCATTTTTTCTTGATCAGAGATCTGTTGTACTTTGATAGGATTTTGCTCATCTAAATGCTTTTGATGCCAAGCACGAAGTGTTTCAGGAGTACAACCAATCTTAGGCGCAATAGCTGTGATCGCAGCCCAATTAGATGGATAGTCTTTTTCAGATTCAATCAATAATTGAACCGCTCTTTCTCTGATTTCAGGGGTATATTTTAATTTGGTCATCGGAACATTCTCTCAGAATACTGAGTCTCCGACAAACCCGGTACGGTTCA
>NZ_JBWZNA010000055.1:0-1310 GCF_056725885.1 Acinetobacter sp. GRABPA_MV_2 | reverse complement strand
AAAAAACGTAGGAAATTGGCTCAGGCTTTGTATAACTCGTATTATGTTAATTTTAGTAAAAGTTAAGGATTTTTAAGAGTTTAATAAATGAATAGTGTTCATGAAATTATAGCAAAAATACATAATGAATGGGAGATTGAACCTAAGAAAGCTATTCAGAGAGGTATGGAATGTCCCTTTCCTTTGCAGTGTTCATTAAACCTAAAAAGCAAAATTTACTCACAAATACCCCAAGTACTTTTACCAAAAGTATTAGAGGATTTTTATACAGTATCTAATGGTGCAGATCTATTTAAAGATCAAGAATACGGACAATGGGGCTTAAAATTATATTCTATTGAGGAAGTAATTTTTGCTTCAAAAATTTATAAAATTAATCGTAATAATGACGCTCTTCAAAGTGACTTAATTATTGGAGAATTCTATGGAGATTCAGACTTATTGTTAGTTCGATGTGATCCTAATAGTGATGATTACGGCTCTATTTTTGTTGTCTTACCTATAGATCAAAGACAAGATTGGTACATTGTTGCTAATACTTTTCAAGAATTCATTAGTAAATTTTATGAAACTCAGGGTGATAAATTCTGGGAACCTTAAAATTATATGGCGGACATAAGCTCTATTTAACTTATGTTCACCTAAAATTTATTTAATTATCATAAAAATAGTATCATTTTTTGAATTTCATATAACGCGTATTATGTTAATTTTAGAAAATCTATACAGTTCCTATTAATAAAATTTAGATATTTCTAATGGATAAAAACAGTATAATAATTAAAAGAAATTTAAAGAGTGCAATATATGTTTGGTATTTTTTCTTCTAAAAAGCAAAACTCCTTAAAAAACCCTGTTTACTTAGAAAAATTCATAAATAATGCCTACTTAGAATTAAGTAATAGTATTAAATCACCCAATGAGCTTTATCTTTTTTTAATTGAGGAACTTTGTGGAGCATCACAAGGGAACAATGATGGAAAACAACTAGTAGATTTTTCACAATTTCATGAAATTGAATATAGGAATGCATTAAATAAAGAATCTGCAATGGACTTACCTAATAGCCCACTATCAATATTAAATAATAGTGTCAGCCCCCAGTTGATTAAGGAGTTAGGAATAGATGAGGCTGTAAAAATAAGATGTACGCTTATAAAAAGGTTAATAGAGGCAAATCAAAACACATTAAATAGTAGCCGTTTAACTTTTGCAAAAAGCTACATTCAGGTTGGAAGTTCTTATCTTCCAGAAGGTGAAATTCAAGCATGGTTTGATGTCATTAACTCAATACAAGGAGCTAGTAAAAA
>NZ_JBWZNA010000054.1:0-1464 GCF_056725885.1 Acinetobacter sp. GRABPA_MV_2 | reverse complement strand
TGCTCAAATTAAAGAACTGGTGAGTGAAATCGCTGAGCTTTCTGACAAAGTGACTGCCCGTTTTGACGGTAACAATACACGTCGTCCAAGCTTTGGTGTGGCTAAAGCAGGTGAACAGCCTCGTGTGTTCTTTGCAGGCTTACCAATGGGCCATGAGTTTACGTCTTTGATCTTGGCGCTGTTACAGGTGTCTGGCTATGCACCTAAAGTGTCGGATGAAGTGCTTAACCAGATTAAAGGTTTAAACCTCAAAGCCAACTTTGATGTGTTTGTATCACTCAGCTGTCATAACTGTCCGGATGTGGTACAGGCGCTTAACCTGATTGCGATTTATAACCCGAACACTACAGCAACCATGATTGACGGTTCATTCTTCCAAGACGAAGTGGAACAACGCAAAATCATGGCTGTACCAATGGTATTCCAAGACAATGAACACATTGGTCAAGGTCGTATGACCCTTGAAGAGATTGTGGCAAAACTTGATACCAACTCAGCTGAAAAAGATGCAGCAGCACTGAATGCCAAAGATGCTTTTGATGTGTTGGTGATTGGTGGTGGCCCTGCAGGTGCAACAGCTGCAATCTATGCTGCACGTAAAGGTATTAACACAGGTATCGTGGCTGAACGCTTTGGTGGTCAGGTGATGGACACCATGGACATTGAAAACTTCACGTCTGTGCAAAAGACTCAAGGTCCTAAGTTTGCTGCCGAGATGGAAGCACATGTCCGTGAATACGATGTCGATATCATGAACCTGCAACGTGTCAGCAAAATCACAGGTGCAAACCAAACTGAAAACGGTCTGGTTGCGGTTGAACTTGAAAACGGCGCCAAACTTGAATCAAAAACTGTGATCCTTTCAACAGGTGCACGTTGGAGAGAGATGAATGTACCGGGTGAGCAAGAATACCGTACCCGTGGTGTTGCCTACTGCCCACACTGTGATGGTCCATTGTTCAAAGGTAAACGTGTTGCTGTGATTGGTGGTGGTAACTCAGGCGTAGAAGCTGCAATTGATCTTGCAGGGATTGTTGAGCATGTAACTCTGGTTGAATTCGATACCAAACTTCGTGCAGACCAAGTCTTGCAAAACAAATTGCATAGCTTGCCAAACACAACGGTGATTATGAATGCCTTAAGTACAGAAGTGTTAGGTGACGGATCACAAGTGACTGGTCTTAAATATAAAGACCGTGCGACTG
Organism: Acinetobacter sp. GRABPA_MV_2; assembly: GCF_056725885.1. Taxonomy (NCBI): domain Bacteria; kingdom Pseudomonadati; phylum Pseudomonadota; class Gammaproteobacteria; order Moraxellales; family Moraxellaceae; genus Acinetobacter; species Acinetobacter sp. GRABPA_MV_2. The sequence goes on along the minus strand of NZ_JBWZNA010000054.1, from coordinate 259 downwards.
ATGAAGAGCATGTGGTCGAGCTTGCTGGGATCTTTGTCCAGATTGGTTTATTGCCAAACACTGACTTCTTGAAAGACAGTGAGGTTGAGTTAACCAACCGTGGCGAGATTATTGTGAATGACCGCAACGAAACCAATGTTCAAGGTGTATTTGCTGCCGGTGACTGTACCACTGTACCTTACAAGCAAATCATTATTGCTACAGGTGAAGGTGCTAAAGCATCACTCTCTGCGTTTGATTACATCATCCGTTCTGGGCA
>NZ_JBWZNA010000053.1:0-1482 GCF_056725885.1 Acinetobacter sp. GRABPA_MV_2 | reverse complement strand
TGTTATTCCCAAGTAGAAATGTCCTACCTAATAACCAAATAGAAATGTCCTATATGGACATTTCCAAGTCAAGCACAGGATTTAGATTTCGTTGTTCAATCGCTGTTTTCTGTGCTTGTCTACGTGGCATCTTTTGAGAACGATTGCGTTTGTTTTGGTGTTCCAGTTGTTCATGCTGTTGTTGAATATGTGCCAGCACAGAACCCAAACGTTTATTCTCAACGATCTCTCGCTGGTTGAGCTGACTTAATTTATCAAAGATGCTGTAATTGATTTTTCTTCCCTGATATTCAATGGCTACAGTACCATCCGGATATTCCAGGAACTCAAGATACTTGCCGCCCAATCTTTGATTTTCTTCGCTGTTTTCCAAGATATATACGCATTTATCATAAGTAATCGTCAAGCTGTTCGTGACCCTGCGGGGTTCACGCCAGGTAAAAACATCATCTAATTCTTCGGCTGTTTCAGCGATAGGCCGATGTAGATCCTTGGAATTAAAAGCCATCTTGGCGAATTTACGATTAAATTGCTCAATAAAGCACGGCAGCCACTTATTGGCATCTGCAATTGAACTGATGCCTTCTAGACGCATCTCCTTAATCAGACGATCCTGAAGTGTTCTATTCGCTCGTTCTACACGACCTTTGGCTTGAGGGGAGTTAGCGAAAATGATATCGATATTGAGAGTGCTCAGAACACGTCCAAACTGGGTAATCTTGGTGTCTTTCTTGCTACTTTGATTCACCCTAAAAACTGAATGTTTGTCACTGTAAAATGCCAATGGCTTACCATGCTGTTCGATATATAAACGTGTCGAAATCATATAGTCAAAGGCTGACTCTGACGCACAGAAGCGTAAATGCTGCAATTTTCCTGTGGCATCATCGATGAATACTAGCAGACAGCATTTAGGTGCTCGACCTTCAAACCAATCATGGTGTGAGCCATCAATTTGGATCAATTCACCATAACAATCTCGGTTATAACGAGGCTGATATGGTCGTTTCAGGCGCTTGCAGCGAGGGATCCATAAATCGGCTGCAATCATCCAGGAACGCAGGGTTTCTACTGAAAGATCGAATCCATGCACGGTGGTGAGCTTTTCATGCGCTAAAGTGGGTCCGAAACCATAAAGTTGATCTGAAACAATATTGAGACACTTAAGTCTGAGTTCTTCAGGAAGTTTAGAATTGCTGATTTGGCCACGACCGGCATGGGCTAATGCAGCGGGACCTTGAGCTTTGTATTTCTGCAGTAAGCGTCTGATGTGACGTTCTGAGATATGAAGTAGCTGAGCAGCCTGGGATTGAGTTATACGTTGATCACAGATTTCTTGCAAGACCGACAATCGTTTAAGTTCTTTATCCGACATAGACACCAACATATCAAACCGTCCGCTAAGGAAATTGCAAAAGCGCATATTCTAAAAGCGGACATTTTTACTTTGGAGAAACCGGACATTTCTATTTTGGGCTTACA
>NZ_JBWZNA010000052.1:0-1538 GCF_056725885.1 Acinetobacter sp. GRABPA_MV_2 | reverse complement strand
TTGTTGTTGCGTTTCGCTATCGGTATTGGCTTTCGATAACTCTTCACGCGCTTTCACATAGTACTGGTTTTGCGCATCATTCATTTTGTTTTGCAGGTCGTTTGCTTCACGACGTAAACGTAAAACCTCAACCTCACTAGCTGCACCTTTAGCCACCAGCGGTTCTGTCATTGCTAGTTCTTGTTGCACAAGTTGTAACGCCTGTCTTAAACCTGCAAGCGTTTGTTCAAGATCAGCTCGACGTGAGCGATATAATGCAGTTTCTTCTTGTACCAGCTTTGGTTCTTTCATCACAATTTCAGGAAAAACCAAAGGTGTGCCATTTACTTCCGCACGCAAACGCGCTGCTGTCGCTTGAGCAGAGATCAGTAAAGATCTTGATTCACCAACATTAGAGGCAAAACGGGTTGGATCGAGCTGCGCAAGAATTTCGCCTTTTTGAACAATATCGCCTTCTTGTACATTCAGCTTGGTTAAAATACCGCCTTCTAAAGACTGGATGACCTGCTCTTTAGATGATGGAATGACTTTACCTGTACCGGTAGAAACTTCTTCAAGCTTAAATACCCACGCCCAGATAAAGAAAATAACTAAGCCAATGCCCACAATCCAGATTACTAAGCTCGCACGTGGTAAGGGTGGCTCACTATAAGAGACATTCATTGAACGGGTGAGTTGTTGTTCTTGTTGTGGTTCGCTCATGAATTACCCCCTTGGCTCACTTGTTTTTGTTGGGCTGTTGATTGATTGAGTACCTGATCTCTTGGACCGTCCATCACGATTTTGCCTTCGTTAACGACAATAATACGGTCCACCAGTTCTAAAACAGCACGGCGGTGGGTCGCAACGACCAAAGTACGATGTGCTAGCCAACCTTTTAAATGATCAATCAGTTGTTTCTCTGCCACGTCATCAATTGCTGCTGTCGGTTCGTCTAACAATAAAATGTTAGGTTGACGAATCAACAAACGAGCCAGTAACAATGCTTGTTTCTGACCACCAGAGAAACCAACACCACCTTCTAAAATCAGATGATCTAGCCCTTCTTTTTTCTCTTGAACAAAAGGTAATGCGCCCGTCACCACTAAAGCTCGAAGAATCTCTTCATCCGTTGCAAGCGGCGCGCCTAAAGTGAGGTTTTCACGAATCGTACCGTAGAAAAGATGCGCATTCTGGTTAAGTAAGCCCATATCACGACGTACATCAGACGGATCAATTAATGAAAGATCGAGACCATCTAAATGCACTGCGCCTTGAGTTGGAACTTGCATACCAGATAGAAGCTGGAGCAGTGTCGATTTACCTGCACCGTTACGCCCCAATATGGCAATTTTTTCACCAGCACGAATTTTTAAATGACGGATTGCCAAACTTGGTTTCGGGTCTTCTTCGCCATACTGGAATAAGACATTTTTTAATTCATAGTCGCCATTTAAAACTGCTTTGTGTACCAGATGCGAACGGTCAGCCTGATCAATCGGACGCTGCATGAGTTCATCAAGGCTTTGTTTTGCGACTTTTGCTTGCTGTAAACGACC
>NZ_JBWZNA010000051.1:0-1985 GCF_056725885.1 Acinetobacter sp. GRABPA_MV_2 | reverse complement strand
GGCTTTTTAACATCAATCTGCATTATGCGAATTTTGGAAGGTTGGGGGAGTCCACGTCTTCTAATGGTGGACTCTAGTCCGATATTTCGGAAATTATTCGTCTTTACCTAGCACTTCTTGTCTGTATCTTATGACTTCTTCTGCCTTCAAATCCTTCAAGTGATATTTGATAAGAGCGTGAATCACGTCACTTTCTGCCATCAGTGATTTTTTCTGTACGACGAATTTCATCAGTGTTTCTTTCACGTCTTCAACTTCTTCACTGCGTATTTTATAGACCTTGCTCATTTGTAAACGCCTTGTAACTAAATAACTAGGTAACTTTTTTAATATTAACTCGTTTTACGAGTTGACAAGTTACCTAGTAATTTTGTTTAATCTTTTAAACGCGGTTACTTGGTAACTTTTTTATGTTAGATCATATTTGCATTAACGCTCCATTCGAATCGAGCTTTTTTTCAGTCGATTCTGAAGGGCGTTATTTTTTTGTAGATGTAGATCTGCATTCAATTGAAATACCACTTGCTTCGCGTTCGGTTCATAAGAATGACGATGGTTCTATTTCTGCTGCTGCTTTATTTCATCCGTATGAGTCAGTGCCAACGCACTACACAGGTATGGCAATGAAAGTGTTTTTCGATACAAGTTATGAGCCTTATGTTCAGATTAAGGCTTCGCCTGCAAAGCTTTTGCAAGGTCATAACGTATTTGGAAGTGACAACATAGAGCAGGGTGCAATGGAAATGATTGGCTTTCTACATGAAGCTTATCCAGTCTTAGCAAGAATGCTAGATTGGCCTCGTGCCTGGGTATCACACATCGATGTGACTTACTCTGCACGATTGAAAGACCAGAGCACGGCTAAAAAAGTTTTGGATTTCTTGAGTAATGTCAGTAATGGCCAGACTCGTTTAAGTAATAAGCGTTTCGATAGTTCAGTCTATTGGGGAGGTCAGACTTCACGCCTTGTTAATCACAAGTGTTATATGAAGCATGACGAATTTATTGCTCAATTTGAAGAGTATAAAATGCTTTCAAAGAAGAACGATAAATCAGCTCAACGTGTTGTTGATGTTATGTCTAATCAAGATCTGATCAACTGGACTATCGGTCTATTACGTTTTGAATCACGTTTAAAAAAACGTTGGCTTGAACGTAATGGAATTCCTACCAATCTCTTTGATTTAATTAAGTTTCAACGTTCTAACCCTAATTTACTTCAAACACTCTGGAACAAAGCTACTCATAGCATTTTTGAAGCCTTGCGAGGTCAAACTATGAAATTAACAGATGATACAAGTGTACTTGAAGCCATTGAACGCTCAGAAGTTGTAATGACTAAATCTGGCAAGGTTTCCCACACTAAAGTACGTAATTTATTCGCGATGTTTTGTCTTATCCGTGAAAAAGGATTTGATGAAATTAAAAATAATTACGGTAAGTCTCAGTTTTATAACCTAATTTCTCAATTATGTGAATGTGGCTTTTCTAAAGCTTATTTACAGAACCTTCATGATGAGAAGGCATCAAACATCATTCCATTCGTCAAGCTTGTAGAAATTGACTTCAATCAACAGTTGCCAGATTGGTATGAAGAACCAGTCTCGCAATTTAACTACCAAATCGCTTAGAGGGCTACGAAATGTCTCAGAAACAAACAGTTATTGTTACAGGTTTAAAAATGTCTAAGGGTGAATTTACACCTGAAAATGGCATGAATAAAGGCGTACCACAGCCTTACGATAATTTGAATATTTATGCATCAATTGCATTTCCTGAAGGTGATATGGAATCCATTGGCGCTAAAGAACAACAATTTAAATTAAAAGGCTCAGGTAATTTCTATCGTTTTAAAGACGTACAGCTACCAGCCGAATGTGAACTCGAGTTCGAGTTTGATTTTACTAAGACACCGCCAAGACCAGTATTAAAGGACATTAACTTTATATAAAACAAAGTGTTAATAATAAAACACTTCGTATAAT
>NZ_JBWZNA010000050.1:0-2138 GCF_056725885.1 Acinetobacter sp. GRABPA_MV_2 | reverse complement strand
ACAGTGTGCCCTCTCTCAAAATCTCCCAGAAAGGTCAGGCGCGACGAGTCGCTGCCCGCCCTTTCCTATCCTTCCAATTCGCATAATGAGCACTGATGTTAAATGCCATGCGAGTGCGTAGATATGGTCGCATCATTGACAAAAAACCCCACTAGCGCGGGGTCTTTAGTCAACGAACATGGCAAGTAACATAATGCCGTATTATACGTCATGACGTATAAGTAAGCATTTGATAACATTAAGCTTTTAGCTCAGTCGCTTTCTTTTCTTCAACCTGTAACGGTCGTCCATCACCAGTTGTCTTATAAAAAATGTTGCGGTCCATCGCTGTCATTTCGATTGGTAAATAGATTTCACGGCCTTTATAAGACAAATAGAAATCTTTCATATGGTGATGATCTTCAACGACTTTCACGTTCTGTGAACACGGAACCCACTGATCAAGACCTTTGTCATAACGCTGAGATTCAAAGATTAAACGCATGTTTAAGCCTTTCTCATTTGTAGTTTGATCAACATTGATAAGCTTTGCTTTAAAGATAATTTGAGACATATTTAGCACCTATTAAGCGATTTTTAATTCACGCTGATTAAAAGTAGAAACTGGTTCGATGAAGTTGTCAGGAACTTGATTTTCAAAGTTAATTTCAACAAGTTTGAGAAATGGAATAACGTTAGATTTAGAATCGACATGAAGATTCTGTAAGAATGCCTTTGAGTAACCTGCAGCTACTAAATCAGCAACATTTGCATAAAAACGAGTATCTGAATAACGCTTCTTTAAAACCTCAAAGCCATGTACTTCAAGGTTTGTATAAAACGTAAACAAGTTACGAGCTTTAGTAAGCGAAACACGACCTAAGGCAGTTCGCTTGGCATATACAGAACATAAATGATTAAAGACAGTATCGTGGTCAGTAGCTTTCATGGCAGTACCCTCAAGGGCTTTAAAAAGTTCAGAGTTAGCTTTGATCCAAAGATCACGTAAAAAATTAGGGTTAGAGCGTTGATAACGAATAAGTTGAAATAAATTGGTCGGTATACCGAGTTCTTTCATAACGTAGGCTTTAATGCCTGTTTCAAAACGTAAAAGTCCTTTAGTAAAGGCTAGCAAATCAGGATCAGACATAACTTTAACTACACGTTGAGCAGCTTTATCATTAGCCTTGGCAAGTTTAATTTGCTCATCTAACTGAGCCTGAAATTCACAAGATTTACCGTAAACTTTACGGGCAAAACGTTTACCACGTTCCGAACCAAAGTAAACAGTATTCTTATAAACCACTTGCTTCTCCGATTTGCGAATATGTCTAGAAGACATATTTCTCATAAAGTCAATAACTTGAGCTACTTGATTGTCATCACGTAAACGTGCTGAATAAGTCGCATCTAGTTGTTTAACTTCTGTTTCCCCAATAGCTAACATGCCGTAAAGCGTCGGATGTGATTCAGCAAGATATCCAAGCATTTCAAGAGCACCCTGCTCTATCCAATCTGATCCATAAACGTTGTGCCCTTGAAGAATCTTCGCAGGACTAGCTTTAAGCTCGACATATGGATAAGTTTTACCTTCGTGGAAAAACTTAAAAGCCATCTTCGTGTAAGAAGTCGGCAATCTTGAATATGCATGACTTAAAACTTGGTGCTTAACATTACCGTCTTCATCTTTAAAAACATCATAAGAACCAAATTTCAAACCAATATCGAGTAAATCAAAACCGAAAACGCAATACCGACCTTCACTATCAATATCGACTAGCGAAGCATCTACAGGTATGTGCATAACGATTTTATCTAACATTTGTTATTTGTCACAAATCACATTTAAAGCGATTTATACAATATCACATGTGACAAATCAACATATTTTATTATTATTTGTCACTTATTACATTTAGCGGTGTCACAAATGGCTATATCACAGAGATTGAGAGAAGAAGAATCAGAAATGGTCGAGAAAAAGACCCTAGATATCATGATTGAAAGGAAGATGAAGATTAAAGAAAGCGATGTAATTCACGCTTTAATAAGAAAACACATCAAAGAACTCACTTCGAGTGATGTGCTTGAATATAGAAGAAAATATCTGGGGAAAGATGATTAAAATTCCCAAATTCGGGAGTTAAGTCCACACTAGA
>NZ_JBWZNA010000049.1:0-2711 GCF_056725885.1 Acinetobacter sp. GRABPA_MV_2 | reverse complement strand
TCATAGCTTCGTATAAGGCGTATTATGTTAATTTTAGAGAAACTACATAAAAGAGGAGTAAAATTTTTTGAGAATATTAATAGTTATAGTCACATTTATTTGGTTGGTTTGTAGTTTAGCTTATGCTTTTTATGACCCTAAAATGACTTCCTACGCCCTAGTAGCAGGAGGACTGATTGCATTTTTAACAGCGATAGCTAACGTTAAACAAAATACCAGGAAAGAAGATAAGGTTCAGTCTCAACATGTCTCAGGTAAGAGTACAGGTATTCAGGTAGGCAATGACTTAAAGATAAATCAAAGGAAAAATAAGTGAGTGATAAACAGAGTCAAACTGTCAGAGATGGTTCAACAGCTCTCCAAGTACAAGGAGATATGACTATTGGTCTCTCTTATGATGAAGTCAAAGAAGTTTTTTTAGACCTTTATCAAGCCAATAATTATCAGGTACAGACACAATTAAGAAATCAAATTGATGAAAAAGTTCAATTACTCAGTTATATATTTTCTGAGAAATTAGAATCTAAGGCTAAAGCCATTGCTCAAGATGTAGAGACTTTAAAAGAGAAGATCCATACTATTGGTTTTCAAAGTTCGGCGAATAATTCTTTAAAGCAAATGGTCTGTAAAGGTGAGAATTCTTTAACAGAATTATTATCTGATTTATTGGTTGAAAAGATAACAAATGAAAAAAATAATTTTTATATTGAAGATGCTATATCATCTTTAGAATTTATAACAAAAAATGATATAAATTTCATAAGCTTATACTATATTTTTCAATATAAAATATATGGTCGAGGAAATGGTCTTTTCAAGAATAATTATTATGAGAAGCTTAAACAAATTTATGGAGAAGGTACGCAAGATTTTGAAGCTCAGGTAGAGCAATATACCGAATACTTTCTAAATTTTGATAGATCAATTTATAAATACTTTTTGTCATTAAACCCAGAAGCCGTAGATTTTAACTATTTGTTAAGTAAGGGCTGGTTCTATGGACAGACATATAGATCTACAAATATATTTGGAAGAGGAATAGCTGGTTTAAAGCATTCGAATGGAGCTACTTTTACTTTAGATGAATATCACGCAGCAATACCTGAAGCTCAACAATTATTAAGTGTTTTTGATCCACTTAAACGTATTCAAGATAATCCTCTAAGTACCATTGGGGAATTAGTAGCTGAATTAATAAATGAAGAGACAATCAACCAAATACGAAATAAAAAAGCCTAGATCTGATGCCTAGGCCCTTTATAAGAAAAATTATTTTAACATTAGAAAACTTACGTTGATTTCTTAAATTTTGTGAAATTATAGGTTGGTAAAAGAATTGGATAATAACCTGAACTTACAAAAAAATTGCTCACGAATGCTCTTAAGAATGGATATGCTATAGCTGGAGCATTAATAATTGGGAAGTTCGATTCTTTGAATTTTTCATCTATATCTTGTTCACACTCAAATTTAGATAAAAATTCCAGTTCAAAGAAACTGGTTTCTTCTGTCTTTACTTCTAGATGAAATTTTATAACAAAATTTTTTGATGAATTTTGAAAAAAAATAGGAGTAAATCTTAGATAATCATCAATATTTATTGAATCAAGATTTGATAAGTTTTCTAGAAGTTGAGATGATGGAGAAAATTTTAATTCTCCAATCTTATATTCAACAAATTTGATATTCATAAAAATTAAGCTGCTGCTGCGTATTCAGGTTCATTATTACTAGAGATCTCAAAAGAGAAACTCTCTCGAGACCTTATTTCAGGATTGGTATTGTTAGCCTTGTTATTTATAGAAAATAATTGAATAACATCTTGTTTGAAAGACGCCTCAATAATCTCTTCATATAAAAGCTCTAAAGTGGGTAAATTTTCAACTAGACCTTCAATACCAATGCTAGGCGCACGAGATGCTCTTTCATCAAGTTCTTCAAAAGACATAGTTTCAATTTTTTCTAGAAATTTCTTAGCTAATGCTGAATCAAACATATCTAGATTCTCCTAATTGATGCTAAAGGAATAACGCTGTTCTCTCTAACAACTAAACAACTACTTGCAAACTGAGTAGCCCATTGTAACCCTTTCGATTTAGGGTCCTTGTAGTTTTGTGGTACAGCAGCTTTAACATGATATACAATTATTTTTTCATTAGAGATCTCTTCAAGCTCCTGAAAAAAACCGTTATATATTTTTGTTAATTCTGCTTTGACATCTCTGCTTGGCATAGCTTTTAGCTTAGCATCGAATTTTAATAAATAAGCACGTAAAACACCTAAATAATCTATTGACTCTAAATCTAAAAAGTTGTTTTTATTCAATAAGATATTACAAGCTAATACACATGGTTCTGTCTCATCAACACCATCATATGCACCTTTCGTCAAGTTGAATTCAGCATACGATCTAGCTAAATCGACAGCATCATCAAAATTTGGAGATGCATGCCAAAAATACACTCCAGCACCATGCCGTCCATCACAAATTCTAAAATTCTCTTTACATATTAAATTTGCATATGAACTACATGTACCATGTGTAGCTAATAAATCTAATGTCATAAACTACTAATACTTATAAAAAAATTTAAATCATTTAATAATGCGAATACTATATTAAATACTATACAAAATCTGCACTATATTTCTAATAATACAAATTAAATATTATCGGCATTTAACATAAAATCTCTTATGCGAATTCTAGC
>NZ_JBWZNA010000048.1:0-2747 GCF_056725885.1 Acinetobacter sp. GRABPA_MV_2 | reverse complement strand
GATTGGTTTCGCATAACGCCCATTATGTTAAATGGACATAAATCAATTCTAAAATTATCTATGATAATTCTATACTTTTACTTCGATACTGCGGTTAGGGTGGATAGAAAAGAGTCTAACTGCTATCATTGCCCCCGAAATCCTCCAAAATAGATATCTTTCTTAATATGACACTTACGCCACCATAAGTTTATTTACCTCTTAATTCAGTAAATAACTCATCACTGTCTAGTGATGTGGTGTAGTAGCTTGTGTGTCATATATCACATCACTAGCCTTTCCTAAAATTTAAAAAAATAGGCTATTTTCATGTTATCCACTATTCGAGAACAATGGTTCTCCAATATTCGCGGGGATGTTCTTGCGGGTATTGTTGTTGCTTTGGCTCTAATTCCTGAAGCAATTGCCTTCTCCATCATTGCAGGTGTCGACCCTAAAGTCGGGCTATATGCTTCATTCTGTATTGCAGTCGTGATTGCTTTCGTAGGTGGTCGCCCTGGTATGATTTCTGCTGCAACTGGTGCAATGGCTTTATTAATGGTCACACTGGTTAAAGAGCATGGTCTGCAATACTTATTAGCAGCCACAATTTTGACAGGATTTATTCAAATCCTAGCAGGTTATCTAAAATTAGGTGCTCTGATGCGGTTTGTATCAAAGTCAGTCGTGATTGGCTTTGTGAATGCCTTAGCTATTCTAATTTTTATGGCTCAATTGCCTGAACTCACCAATGTGACATGGCATGTCTATGCGATGACAGTTGGAGGTTTAGCTATTATTTATCTATTCCCTTATATCCCAGTGATAGGGAAGCTTTTACCCTCTCCTCTCATTTGTATTGTCCTCCTTACGCTCTTTGCCTTGTTCATTGGTTTAGATGTAAGAACCGTAGGCGATATGGGGCAATTACCAGATACGCTACCAATTTTCTTACTTCCTGATATTCCTTTAAATCTTGAAACTTTAGCTATTATTTTGCCTTATTCACTGGGATTAGCAGCCGTCGGTTTGCTTGAATCTATGATGACCGCAACAATTGTCGACGATTTAACAGATACCACCAGTGATAAAAACCGAGAATGTAAAGGGCAAGGTGTTGCCAATGTCGCTTCAGGCTTCTTAGGCGGAATGGCAGGCTGTGCCATGATTGGTCAATCCATTATTAATGTGAAATCTGGTGGACGTACCCGTTTATCATCATTTAGTGCAGGGGTCTTTCTGTTAATTATGGTGGTGTTTATCAGTGACTGGCTTAAAGCCATTCCAATGGCTGCACTGGTTGCTGTCATGATCATGGTAGCAATTGGAACATTTAACTGGGATTCACTACGCAATATCCGCCAATATCCCTTATCTAGCAATATTGTGATGATCGTTACAGTCATCGTGGTCGTTGCGACACATAATTTGGCTTATGGCGTATTAGTTGGTGTACTTCTTTCTGCATTATTTTTTGCCAACAAAATTGAACGCTACATGGCAATTCAGTCCGAATTTAATGAACCTGAAAATACCCGTATTTATACGGTAACAGGTCAAGTGTTCTTCAGCTCAGCAGATAAATTTACTTCTGCATTTGATTTCAAAGAAGCACTTTCAAAAGTTGTGATTGATGTTAGTCAGGCTCACTTCTGGGATGTGTCTGCGGTCGCTGCCGTAGATAAAGTGGTCATTAAGTTTAGACGTGAAGGAACAGAAGTCGAACTTATTGGAATGAATGAAGCTAGTAAAACATTAGTCGATAAGTTTGGTATCCACGACAAACCAGATGCTTTAGATCGCTTAAATAGCCACTAAGAGGGATTAGTTATGTCAAAAATTATTGCATGTATTGATGGATCATTAGTAACAAATACTGTGTGTGATTATGCAGCTTGGTTTAGCGATAAACTTAGTTCACCTATTAAACTATTGCATGTCATTGATAAGCCAAAAGCGAAAGCCCCACAAGATTTAAGTGGTGCAATTGGTCTAGGAAGTCGAGAAACCTTGCTAAACGAGTTAGTTGAACTCGAAGAACGTAAGGGAAAAATTGAGCTAGAGCATGGTCAGATTCTTCTTCGGGAAGCAAAGAATTATCTATTGGAGAAGTTTTCTATTGATGCTCAAAGTTTTCAACGCCATGGCAGTCTTTTAGAAACAATTATGGGAATGGAAGAAGACATTCGAGTTCTTGTTATGGGTAAGCATGGGACTGAAACTGAGCATGATTCCAGTAAAGTTGGAACCCATATTGAAAATGTTGTTCGTGCCCTTCATAAACCCGTATTAATAACATCTGCACTTTTTAGTCCACCTAAGTCTTTTTTAATTGCTTTTGATGGAAGTCAGACTGCACGCATTTGTGTAGAAAAAATTGCCAATAGCCCTTTATTAAAAAACCTGACAGCTCATGTGGTATATGTTGGTAAGCCAAATAGTGATATGACATCTCAAGTTACTTGGGCAAAAGAGCTGCTTGCAAATAATGGTTTTAATGTAATTGATATCGTACTTGAAGGTGATGTCGAGAAATCAATATTAGATTACCAAGAGAAAAACGCTATTGATATGATGGTGGTTGGTGCATATGGTCACTCAAAAATACGCCAGTTTTTTATTGGTAGTACGACGACCAAATTGTTATCAAGCTCTACAAAACCAGTATTATTACTAAGATAATTCTTACAAGATAAAGGGATAGTTTTTAACTATCCCTTTTTTAGAATTTCTAAAATTAACATAATACACCTTATGCGAAATACTTG
>NZ_JBWZNA010000047.1:0-2963 GCF_056725885.1 Acinetobacter sp. GRABPA_MV_2 | reverse complement strand
GTCGTACTGGGTCGTAGTGACAGCTTAGATCGTGCTATTTTTAAAGCACCAGTACGTGGTGTCATAAAAGAAATTGCAGTCACTACCCATGGTGGAGTTATTCCGCAAAATGGCAAGTTGATGACTATTGTACCGATTGATGAACAGTTGCTTATTGAAGCGCGTATTTTACCGCGTGATATTGCGTTTATTCGACCGGGACAAGAAGCGCTGGTTAAGATTACTGCCTATGACTACTCAATTTATGGTGGTTTAAAAGGTAAGGTTATGGTTATTTCCCCAGACACGATTCGTGATGAAGTTAAACAAGACCAGTTCTATTATCGTGTTTATATCCGCACTGATTCCGACAAGCTTTATAATAAACAAGGTCAGGCATACGGTATTACACCGGGTATGGTGGCAACTGTAGATATTCGTACAGGTCAAAAAACAGTACTCGATTACTTACTTAAACCATTCAACAAAGCCAAAGAAGCGTTACGAGAAAGGTGAAATAAATATATATCTATATAGTTTTTAAATGTTTAAAAGCTATATAGATATTAAGAAAGATAAGATCTTGTTTTAAATGTGTGGTTTTTATTATTTGTGTTTTAAAACATAAAAATATTAAAAGCATATTCTTATTTTAATCTAGCCCTAATTCTTTGAAAAATAATAACTAATAATGTGGGTTTTATTTTGGTTAATAAATAAACTGATTGTTATTGCATTTTTTGTGATGTAATTCATGTTTACAATTACTTTGTGCGTTGAGGTTGGCCTTTGTTTTATCTAATTTATTCCTTAATTTGGGCTCTTCTTATTTATTAAAATTTAAGAGCTCTAAATTGGATTGGTTTAATTAAATAATCCTACGAAGGGGAAGAAATATGTCTGAGATAAGGGTGATTTCTAAGGAGAGTCATGAAACCTTAGAAATTACAGCAAAGGATACAGTCTCTCTTTCCGAAGCATCAGTTATTTTAATAAAAGTAAATAAAGATGATGTTTCTGAAATTAGACAAGACGGTAGAAATGCAATTATTACTTTAAAAAATGGTGAACAAATAGTAATAATTGATTTCTTTAACGGTAGTAATTATTCAACTGATAATAGTTTAGTTTTTGAAGACAATAATCATAAATTACTGTGGGTACAGTTTACTGACAGTAATGGGGCATTATTAGATCATATCACTTATAGTTATATCGATAGTATCGAACCATTGCTTTATCATGATGGAGCTGCATCTCCATGGGCATGGTTATCTGTACCGCTAACCGCAGCAGGAATTTTGTGGTGGGCTCATGACAGTGATAAAAATAATAGTTTAGAAAGCGACTCTGACTCTGACAGTGACTCGGATTCTGACAGCGACTCGGACTCTGACAGCGATTCGGATTCGGACAGTGACTCGGATTCTGACAGCGATTCGGACTCTGACAGCGACTCTGATTCGGACAGCGACTCTGATTCTGACAGCGACTCGGACTCTGACTCTGACAGCGACTCGGATTCAGACAGCGACTCGGACTCTGACAGCGACTCTGATTCTGACAGTGACTCGGATTCGGACAGCGATTCTGACTCTGACAGCGATTCTGACTCTGACAGCGACAGCGACTCGGACTCAGACAGCGACTCTGATTCTGACAGTGACTCTGATTCGGACAGCGATTCTGACTCTGACAGCGACTCGGATTCGGACAGCGATTCTGATTCTGACAGCGACTCTGATTCTGACAGCGATTCGGATTCTGACAGCGACTCTGATTCTGACAGCGACTCGGATTCGGACAGCGATTCGGATTCTGACAGCGACTCTGATTCTGACAGTGACTCGGACTCTGACAGTGACTCTGACAGCGACTCGGATTCGGACAGCGATTCGGATTCTGACAGCGACTCTGATTCTGACAGCGATTCGGACTCTGACAGCGATTCTGACTCTGACAGTGACTCGGATTCTGACAGCGACTCTGATTCTGACAGCGATTCGGATTCTGACAGTGACTCGGATTCGGACAGCGATTCTGACTCTGACAGCGACTCTGATTCAGACAGCGACTCTGACTCTGACAGTGACTCTGACTCTGACTCTGACAGCGACTCGGATTCGGACAGCGATTCGGATTCTGACAGTGACTCGGATTCTGACAGCGATTCGGACTCTGACAGCGACTCTGATTCAGACAGCGACTCGGACTCTGACAGTGACTCGGATTCGGACAGCGATTCTGATTCTGACAGCGACTCGGATTCAGACAGCGATTCGGATTCAGACAGTGACTCTGACAGCGACTCTGATTCTGACAGCGACTCGGATTCGGACAGCGATTCTGATTCGGACAGCGACTCTGATTCTGACAGCGACTCTGATTCGGACAGTGACTCGGACTCTGACAGTGACTCTGACTCTGACAGCGACTCGGATTCGGACAGCGATTCTGATTCGGACAGCGACTCTGATTCTGACAGCGACTCTGATTCTGACAGCGACTCTGATTCTGACAGCGACTCTGATTCGGACAGTGACTCGGACTCTGACAGTGACTCTGACTCTGACAGCGACTCGGATTCGGACAGCGATTCTGATTCGGACAGCGACTCGGATTCGGACAGCGACTCTGATTCGGACAGCGATTCTGACTCTGACAGTGACTCGGATTCTGACAGCGACTCTGATTCTGACAGCGATTCTGATTCGGACAGTGACTCGGATTCGGACAGCGATTCTGACTCTGACAGCGATTCTGACTCTGACAGTGACTCGGATTCAGACAGCGACTCTGATTCTGACAGCGATTCTGACTCTGACAGTGACTCGGATTCTGACAGCGACTCTGATTCTGACTCTGACAGTGACAGCGACTCTGATTCTGACAGCGACTCGGACTCTGACTCTGACAGCGACAGCGACTCGGACTCTGACAGCGACTCGGACTCTGACTCTGACAGCGACAGCGACTCGGATTCA
>NZ_JBWZNA010000046.1:0-3364 GCF_056725885.1 Acinetobacter sp. GRABPA_MV_2 | reverse complement strand
CTTGTAATGACTGTACGAGATCCACGGTGCTTCTGCCCCAGCGTGTCAATTCCGTCACCAAGATGGCATCGATTTCACGAGATTGCGCCATGGTCATCAAGTATTTTCTTTGCAATCTCTCATCCTTACTGCCTGATGCAGTTTCTTTCCAAACACCGACAACATCGTAGCCGCAACGATTGGCGTAGGCACGTAGGTCATATTCCTGTCGTTCGCAGGACTGATCGTTCGTTGATACTCGGCAATAAATGGCCGCATTCTGTCCCAATTGAACCTCCTTGCGAAATTGCAGCGCAAAGCTAAGCGTGGCGGTACAAAATAATGTACCTTTAATAGTTTAGTTTATTTGGGACTAATGAGCCATGCCGCGCCATTCTATTTTGTCGTCCACGGAATTGGGAAGCCTGTTCGAAATTCCAGATGATAGAGCTTTTATGCTTCAGCATTACACTCTGAGTGATTCTGATAAATCCATAGTCCATCAACATCGAGGGGCATCCAACAAGCTAGGCTTTGCAATTCAACTTTGCTACATGCGTTACCCTGGAGTGATATTGGGTATTAACGACGAACCATTCAAACCCTTACTTTTCATGATGGCTGCTCAACTTAGTATATCAGTGGACTGCTGGAATGATTATGGTCAGCGCGAGCAAACAAGACGAGAACATATTGCCGAATTGAAAAAAGTTTTTGGGTTCAAACTATTCACCTTGAGTGACTATCGGCAATCGGTCAATATGATGGTGGATTTGTCCCTTCAGACAGATAAAGGTCTTATTTTAGCCACAACTCTCGTTGAAAATTTACGACAAAAATCAGTCCTTTTGCCAGCTATAAATGCAATTGATAGTATTTGCGCAGAAGCAATCACATCTGCCAACCGCATAATTTATACTGCTTTGACGAGCTCACTTTCAGAAACTCATCGTCAAAATATAGATGCTTTGCTGAACCGTAAAGAGGGCAGCAAACTGACAATATTGGGGTGGCTTAGACAGTCACCAGCTAAACCAAACTCAAAGTACATGCTTGAGCACATTGAGCGGCTGAAGTGCTTACAAGCCATCGATCTACCTGAAGACATTGGAAAACACGTTCATCAAAATCGCTTACTGAAAATTGCTCGCGAAGGTGGGCAAATGACTCCTGCTGATTTGGCCAGATTTGAATCTCAACGTCGATATGCCACTTTGGTAGCAATCGTTGTGGAGAGTATGGCCACGATCACCGACGAAATTATTGACCTGCATGATCGCATTATTGGAAAGCTATTTGCTATCGCAAAAAATAAACACCAGCAACAATTTCAATCATCAGGTAAAGCGATCAACGACAAAGTGCGTTTGTATGGGCTTATCGGGAAAGCCTTGCTAGATGCCAAGCAAAATGGCAGTGATCCGTTTGCCGCCATCGAAACTGTTATTTCATGGGATGCTTTTGCAGCAAGTATTACTGAGGCAGAAAAACTGGCGCAACCCGAAGACTTTGATTTTTTACCACGAATTGGCGAGAGCTATGCAACTTTACGCCGTTACGCGCCAGAACTTCTTGCCATACTTAAATTGCGTGCTGCCCCAGCAGCAAAAGATATGCTTGCCGCTGTAGAGTTGCTCCGCAGCATGAATGTTGATAATACACGAAAAATCCCCTCTAATGCTCCAATAGCGTTTATCAAAAAACGGTGGGCAAGACTAGTCTTTACCGATGATGGTATTGATCGCCGCTATTACGAAATATGTGTGTTATCTGAACTTAAAAACTCGCTACGGGCTGGGGATCTCTGGGTACAAGGCTCTCGCCAATTCAAAGACTTCGATGAGTATTTAGTGACTGCTGATAAATTTAATCAGCTAAAACAGTCCAATGAGTTACCTCTAACCATTACTACTGATTGTGATCTATATTTGCAAAGTCGCCTTTCACTATTGGAGCAGAAATTAGCAATCATTAATCGCATGGCAGCGACCAACGATTTGCCTGATGCGATGATCAATCAATCTGGTCTAAAAATAACACCTCTCGATGCCGTGGCTCCTGATACAGCCCAAACTTTAATTGACCAAACAGCAATGCTGTTACCACATATCAAGATCACCGAATTATTAATGGAGGTCGATGAATGGACAGGCTTTACTCGACACTTCACTCATTTGAAAACGGATGACACTGCGAAGGATAAAGCGTTATTGCTCACGACCATACTGGCTGATGCAATTAATTTAGGGCTGACGAAAATGGCCGAATCATGTCCTGGTACAACTTATGCCAAACTCTCATGGCTACAGGCTTGGCATATCCGTGATGAAACTTATTCAACGGCATTGGCCGAATTGGTGAATGCTCAATTGAAACAACCTTTCGCTGAAAACTGGGGAGATGGCACTACCTCCTCATCAGATGGCCAACGCTTCCGCGCAGGTGGCAGAGCTGAAAGTACAGGACATATCAATCCAAAATATGGCGCAGAGCCTGGAAGGTTATTTTATACACACATTTCTGATCAATACGCACCATTTAGCAGTAAGCTGATCAATGTGGGCGTTCGTGATTCAACCTATGTTCTTGATGGGCTGCTGTATCACGAGTCTGATTTACGCATCGAGGAACACTACACCGATACGGCTGGATTCACCGACCATGTTTTTGCACTCATGCACATGCTAGGGTTTCGATTTGCACCACGAATTCGTGATCTGGGCGATACGAAACTCTATATTCCAAAGTCAGACATAGACTATGCCGCACTTAAACCCATGATTGGCGGCACACTGAATATCAAACAGATTCGTACTCATTGGGACGATATTTTGCGTCTGGCCGCATCAATCAAGCAAGGGACTGTCACAGCGTCGCTAATGCTACGTAAACTCGGTAGTTATCCACGACAGAATGGTTTGGCATTGGCATTACGAGAGCTGGGGCGTATTGAGCGCACACTGTTTATCTTGGATTGGTTGCAAAGCGTAGAACTACGCCGTCGGGTTCAAGCTGGATTAAATAAAGGTGAAGCCCGTAATGCATTAGCGCGCGCCGTTTTCTTTTATCGATTGGGTGAGATTCGAGATCGAAGCTTTGAGCAACAGCGTTATCGAGCCAGTGGCTTGAATCTAGTGACCGCCGCCATTGTATTGTGGAACACGGTTTATTTAGAGAGAGCGACTAACGCCCTACGAGGGCATGGTCGCACAGTCGATGATACCTTGCTGCAATATCTGTCACCGCTGGGGTGGGAGCACATCAATTTAACTGGGGATTATCTATGGCGAAGCAAAGCCAAGATAGGTGGTGGAAAATTTAGGCCATTGCGCGCAATTGAAAAACCTTAGCGTGCTATATTTTCCGTTTCCTGAGACGACCCCTA
>NZ_JBWZNA010000045.1:0-3649 GCF_056725885.1 Acinetobacter sp. GRABPA_MV_2 | reverse complement strand
ACTCTGTGGCTGTATCATGGCTTTTGTGCAATCCAATCCATTTGATCCGAATGTTCTCTTTTGCAATAAAGCAGCCTCTTCTGCTTTTCCTGAACCAACGAACTATGTCATTGATTTGATTCAACCGACAACAGTGATGCTGAATCAAATCTCCAAAGAAGGGATTAAATGCAAGAAATGTGGTAAGAAAAAGATAGGGGATGGAAGTTATTATCCGTCTAATTGGAACCAGCCCATGAGTCGAGATCAGTTGAGTAAGAATCATTTTAAATGAATAAGAGAAGGATGGCTTACCTCACTTCTCCGAATAACAATGCTATGCTTTTCAACCAAGGTTATAAATTGGCAACTACATTTCATTCTTCTTCATGCTGGTCCTATAGCCTGTAGACAATTACTACATCATTTGCATTCAATGCTCAATACAGCCTGTCAGCAGAACCGCAGCGATACTTTTTTTCGTGCATACATGTAGTGTTTAAATCCATTCATTTTTCAATGATCCTCTGCCGTTTATCACATTTATGGTCGATCTTTAACCTTGTGAAAAATGCACATACCGATCCCTTCAAACTGTCAAATTTATGTATGCATGACATTTAAAGAAAATTATCTGATCAATTTTTTTAGGTAAAATTCATCAAGAAAAAGTTATTATTATTCATAACATCACCAATAACCACATAAAAACAATAATTTAATAAATTATTCTTCCAATTTTTTTATATTTAGTGTTATTACCTCTAAATCCATGTTTACCACCTTCTATTACATAAGTAATTTAGAAGTATCCACGATATAAATTGCTTGCCCTCACACCTCTCCCCTCTCACGCCCAAAAAATTTATACTGAAAGGCAGATTAAGCCCGTTCGAGTTACATATAGCCGCATGCTATATTGAAAGCATTAAGAAAATATCCTCAATATTTATAGGATTTTTAAAGTATGAACTAATTTTCGAAGAACCCTTTCTAAGTAATGTGACCTATTAGGAAAAATGAAAATACTGAAATCTCCGTATCAACAATCAGTCAAAGTACATCCTGATGATTTTCTGTAACCGATACCCAAGGACTATACCTACCCTTCTGATGTGCTGTGCAACAAAGCCCTCCTTAGCCACACTATAGCTATAGATTAATTCCATTATTTTGTGATTTAATTAAATTATTCATTCTTAAGACCCAATTTAATGGATTTATATTTCACTAAACCAGAAGAAGTTGTGACTCTTTTAGGTGAGCGTTTACGTAAGCAACGACTCTTTCTGGAGATGTCTCAAGCTGAGGTAGCAGCACGCGCTGGTGTCGGCGTGAATACAGTTTCGAATCTTGAAGCGGGACGAAATGTATCTGTTGAAAATTTAGTCCGTATTGCAATGGTCTTGGGTCGATTAAACGAACTTCAGGAACTATTTAAACCTCAGCTTAACAGTGTGAATGACATTCTTCGCTATGAGAGTCAAAGTAAGCGCCACCGTATTAAGAGGAAGGGATAATGCTCAATAGACTTAATGTTTATTACAACGGTTGGGGCGAATCATGGTTATGGGGAACGCTGATTAGTTCAACAGCCACGACAGGTAGACCCACCATTGCTTTTGAATATAGTCCAGAAGCAATACAGCAAGGTGTTGAGCTCTCTTCTTACTTGCTGCCTTTAAAAGGTCTACCATTCAGACAAGGTTTTCCTACTCATCAAATGGGACTCCCAGGTCCAGTCTATGACGCTTTACCAGATGGTTGGGGCATGATGTTGATGGATCGATATTTCAAAAAAATTGGCTTAAATTCAGCACGAATTGGACCTTTGGAGCGTCTGACCTATATTAGTAGTCACGCAATGGGTGCCCTCTCCTTTGAACCTTGTGTTGCTGACATGCAAACCTCAGAAAATATCCCTTTACAACAACTGGCCCAGGAAGTTCAAGAAGTACTCAAAGGTGAAGGTGGTGAATTTCTACAGCATTTATTGGTCATGGGTGGCTCCCCTCAAGGTGCCAGACCAAAAGCGTTGGTTTACCGAGATCCTGTCAATTTAGAGTTTTCGACTCAAGATTCTGATCAACATGAAGCCTGGCTGATTAAGTTTCCTGCTCAGCAAGAGCATCCTGAAGTCTGCGCCATTGAAGCCGTCTATGCAGAATGTTTGCGACTTTGTGCAATTGAGACTCCAGATACCCATTTCTTTAATTTGCCCAATGGTTTAACGGCTTTTGCTTCTAAACGATTCGATCGTCAAAATGGTATGCGGATTCCAATGCAGAGTTTGGCTGCATATACAGGAGCAGACTATAAAGTTCCAGGTAGCCTAGACTATCGCAATTTTCTCCGGGCAACCTTGATGTGTACGCAAGATGTACGAGAAAGATTGCATGCTTTTAAACGTGCTGTGTTTAATGTGCTTTTCAATAATCGGGATGACCATACTAAGAACTTTTCATTTCTCATGGAGAAAAATGGTCAATGGAAATTGGCTCCAGCCTATGATGTGACCTTCTGCGAGGGTCCAGGTGGTTATCATCAAATGGACATTATGGGAGAAGCGCTCAATATTTCCCGAAATGACATACATAAACTCGGTACTTCAGAAGCTAATCTGACTACTCTAGAAGTCGATGAGATCATCTTGACCATGCGTGAAATTGCACTTCAATTTAGTCAAATTGCGCAGCGCCTGTATCCCCATCAAATTCGAGAATCTACCCTACAGATGATTCAATCACGGATTCAACAGAATATTGATTTTTTAACTGAAACCTAAGCGTAAATATAAACTAAGCGCCAACCATCAACTGCAAATAGACTTTGATATAGTTAGTCGCTACATAATCTGTAGAACCTGTGAATTAGCTCTCTTTATAATCACGAATATTAGATGGATCACCGCCAAGATATATTCTGCAAACGTGAAATCACTACATCCAGATCGAAAATCACTAAGAAAAAACTGTCACCAAAAAAAGGTCTGCACTATGGATAGATGCAGACCAAACTCTGGATAACTACCAGCACGAGAAATATGTCGCAATTTTGCATAGACATGAATTTGATAAAATCAGCCCAGAAAGCCAGAAATTCATAAAAACTATTTCATCAATCCCCTATAACTTAATCACGTTCATGGTCGATCTTAAATCTTGTGAAAAGTACTCATGCTGACCTAGCCAAACTGTAAAACTCATGTATTCATAGCCTTTAAATGAATCTTTCAATCGGTATATTTAAGGTAAAAACTAGTAATCAGAAGTTATTATCACCCCCATATAAAACAAGGATCAACTTAAAAACAATAACTTAGTAAATTATTCTTCCATTTTTTTATATTTAGTGTTATCTCATTCACTTGGCTCTGAAAGTTTCTCGCACTGAGTTTATATGCGGACCAATTCGTTGTACGGTAGATTTTAGTTGCTGGCTTCTTCATTCGGAAATTATATTGCTGAATCAGACCTTACAAACAGCTTTGTGCAACAAAGCCGTCTTTAAGTACTTTTTTTAAAGGAAAAATCATCGACTTAAATCTATATTTCCAACAGTGCCACTTTTATCGCTTTAGCACCTCAACTCATTTAAGTGGCGTAACTTACATAACTTATGCATCCCATTTAAGTGACCTCAGTTATAGTATTCCGTGTCAGGAATTTGT
>NZ_JBWZNA010000044.1:0-3776 GCF_056725885.1 Acinetobacter sp. GRABPA_MV_2 | reverse complement strand
ACATTATGCGAACTTTATTACCCAAAAATTTCATCCATAAGTTTATGTACTACAAACCAATAAATAGGATAGACAAATACAAAAAGAGCCAAGAGACCTATATCTGAAAGTGTAATATTATGCCAATCCATGTTTTAACCCCTTAAATTATAAATCATTGAAAAATAGTATTTAGTTTGTTCCCGGGTAGAGCCGGTTTTTCAGCTTCAGTGTATCGAGCACTTGTAACAAAATGCCAATAATTTCTGCGAGCGTAGCTCGGTTCTTACCGTGTTATGCCCCAGGGAGCTTGTAATCAGAGAGAAAAGGTTGAAGGTTTTTCTTGCGTCTGTTCACTCGTAGACACTCGTTCTGTTAATGCGGGTTGTGCAAATTGTTGTTGATTAACAGTAGGTACAGGCTCAGACGTCTTACCCTGGGCAAAATAGTTAAATGGTCTGTCATTCTGTTCTATTAGCTTCTTGCAGTCAGATTGCGCCACATCGTGCAGAATGGTGCCTTGTTGCGTATATGCGACATAGCGACCACCCTTTTTAATACAACCGCTAAAAACAGGCTTAGAAGTGACTGTATACTCGATTTGGGATTGGTCAACATCAAATGGCTTGTTGGGATTATATTTAATCGCAATAGTCTCCATCCGGACATCATTTTTAGCAAGCAATTCTGCATCTCTTTTGCCTGGATTCTCCAGGTCTTTTCGTTGTTCTGCAGTCAATCCAGATCCGTCAATTTGTTTTGGTTTTTGCTGACTATTTGCCTGGGTAAAAGCTGAAGGGTTTATCATCTTTTGAGTGCCTGGTTTGAAATACATATAGCCTGCATAAGCAGCAAGGGCCAGGATGCCAAAAACTACGTAACTAAGTTTTTTAGGCAGCTTCATCTTGACGTGATGAGCAGTAGCCGACTTGTAGTAACTGAATAAATCTTTAGGGTATTTAAATAAAAACTCGTTCTCTGCTAGCTCTCGAGACGATAACGATTGAGGCTGCTTTCTTACTGATCTCCAGTAATAAACGCTTGCCAATTTAGCACCGTAAGGACGATGCAAGTGATAGTGTTCGCCGACCAGATCCAGGACAAACGCATTTAAAAAACGTGGGCTTTGTGTGATGAACCAAATGTCATGGCCAGTATGTCGATGTACTTGTAATTTCTGTACTACATCGTCTTTGTTTGCTGATGTTCCAGATCTGAAGCGCTCATGTTGTTGGGCTTCGTCATAGATAACAATTGAATTGTCTGGAGTGGTTCGCCAATCTTCAGGTGACTTTTCAACACCATCGATCTGTAGACCTTCAATATCGGCAAAAATTTGACGTTCAGGAAATTGTTTTTGTAGTTCTAATATCTTTGAAACAACAAATAGGCTTTTCCCCGAGCCTGGTGTACCAGTAACCAAAATAATCATTTTATAAACTCCGACAAGTTAATCGATGCCGTTATGTGCGTGCACGGCACGCCAAACGTCATCGATCAACTTGATAGTTTCTGTATGCCCACCTGGGCAGATTTAATAATTGCGTAAGTGCTCAAAGCACCTATAAGAATTCCGATAGCTTTATCACCGCCACACATACCCAGGAAAGCCAAAGCAGTTGACGGGCCGAAGCTCATATTTGAAGTCGCACGGGAGATATACATAGCGATAAATCCCTGGACAACACTTGTTGTAAAAAGACCGATTCCCGCACCCAGGAGAACGCGCTTAAGTGCAGATCCGAGCAGCAAAGTTAATGCTGTATAAAGTATTTTTCCCATTACTCACTATTCCCCCGTGACAAGCCCATGACGATATAAGCCCCAATTAAATACGCGGATCCAATGACAAAAGGTCGAATCATTGTCATGAAGTTACAAAGGGGTTCATAAGAGAAACTTGCACTTTGAGAGACGCCCATAAAAGTGAGTTCAATAGGCTGTGGTTGTGGGCAAGTTTGATCAAAAGTTACTCGATTACCGTCATCAAAATTTAGTTGTAGTTCTTTAATTTCTGGTTTTGGATCAGATGTATCTGTAGCTGACTCACTCATCCATTTATTAAAAGTAGTCCAATAGCCCGCGACAGTTGTCGGAAAATTAATAGCTACTTGGGCAGCTTGACAGACAGTTGGTGCCCAATCACAGAAAACAGGGAAATTTAATTTAATATCATAAGGTGGAGTAGCTGCAGCAGGATCACCAGTTGTAGGCTCTCCAGTTGTTGGAGCAGGTACAGCAGTACCCGTACCAGTTCCAGAAGTAGGAATTGCTTGTGATTGTGTTAATTGTTGGATCATATCGTTAGCAGGAACGATTTGTTTTTGTTCGTCTTCTTCTAATGCAGTGTCAGCTACTGAAGATACAAAAGCTTTTCCTTCTGGTTTTTCAGCCGCTGCATCGCTAATAATACGCGCAGAAACAGAATCATAAGGCAAGTATCTTTCTTCTCTTGCAGGCGGTGCTTTAGGATCATATGCAGGGTTATTCAGCGTAACTAGTCGCCCTGAAGCAACAGCTTC
The DNA here is from genome assembly GCF_056725885.1 of Acinetobacter sp. GRABPA_MV_2. Lineage (NCBI taxonomy): Bacteria > Pseudomonadati > Pseudomonadota > Gammaproteobacteria > Moraxellales > Moraxellaceae > Acinetobacter > Acinetobacter sp. GRABPA_MV_2. Next base: position 1,275 of record NZ_JBWZNA010000044.1, on the reverse strand, counting down.
ACCCGATTGGGCATACAAAAAGCAATCGTAATCAATTGGTGAAAGCTTGACGACTTTTGATGTACCAACAAAATTTGATTGACCGATCGGATAAGCTTTAGAACATGCTGACTCAGGGTTAGAATAAGTACCTGAACAATATAAATTACCGTTACCTGTTGAACACTGATAAAGATAAGGTGAGGTAGGACAAGTAGAACCATTTGAAGCACAAGAACCTCCAGACGGATCAACATAATACTTAACACGGTTATTTGCAGGATCCATTGTATAATCAACAGCACCTAATAACGCTTTGATTGCTAAATCAACAGCTACAACAGCACCGACTCTTACAATCATTTTTGAAACTTGACTAGCCGCAGGTGTAATTTTAGCTGCTCCAGTAGCAGCGTAATTCTTGCCATTCAGAACAATGTTTTTCGTGCCATCGTAAAACGTGGTAGCGCCCTGGACTAAGCGCTTAGTTACAGACCAACCTTCAGCGCCGACAGTCGTTGCATTGGCTTCTTGATAGAAAATGAAATTTGGAGTAATGGCTAGGATGAAGATCTGTAGCCAGGTAATTAATTTAAAATTATTAAAATGCAAATTACGAAAACTAGAACGATTAACCATGACATACAAGCCCCTCAATAAAAGATGGGGCAACTAGTGCCCCGATTACGTCTTTTTTTATTACAAAGCTCGGCGGATGATTTTCCATCCTTTAATCGCAACAATGACAAGCAGGTATGCAGCACCTACAAGGCCAATTGGCGTGATTAAATCGCTTAATTCAGAAGTAACAGGTGCAACGTCAATTGCAGCGTTTGCAACGTTAGTAAGTACTAATGCAGAAGCACCAGTAACAACGGCAAGCGGTAAACGCTTAGATTGAGTGGTTTGTGGTTGAGTTTGAACAGTATTAAGTTCGCCCATGGTTTTTCCCCTTTATTTGAGCATTCGACCAATTTTTTTAAAGCCCCAGGCAATAACAATACAAATCGCTATAGCTGTGGCTATATCACCCGCTTGGTCGTACGTGATTTCGGGTAATCCTAGAAAACCAACTTGTACCCATGTAAGGCATTGGTTTGTAGCCTGGTCAATTTGGGCACATTGGTACATTTTTTATATTCCTTTCCCCACACACTTTGACATGTGAAAAGTTAAATATTGGCGGTGAAAATATGAGTAACATTTAGGGCATTCCACTTGATTATCCCCCATAATCGATGTTATCTTTTTAGCCATACAATCACCTAAGTTATTGATTTAATTGACATATTATAC
>NZ_JBWZNA010000043.1:0-4045 GCF_056725885.1 Acinetobacter sp. GRABPA_MV_2 | reverse complement strand
GGATATTTTAAAGAAGGAACGACAATGAAAATTAAATTTTTAACGGTCTCATTGATGTTTATTTTGCCATTTTCTGTTTTTGCAGCAAATGGACAAGTCGAAAAAGCGGTCATTGAATCAAATAATGCGTATAAAACCAAATATAATTTAGATGATATGACTGAGTTTAATTATGCGCAAAAAGGCTTTATTGCCAAGCCAACAGGTCAAATTAAAAGTGAAAAAGGCAATGTGATCTGGGATTTTGATGCGTTTAATTTTTTAAATGATCCAGCACCAAATACTGTTAATCCTGCGCTATGGCGACAAGCAAAGCTAAACAACAATGTTGGTCTATTTAAAGTGACAGATCGAGTTTGGCAAATTCGTGGTTTTGATTTGGCAAATATGACCATTATTCAGGGTGATACTGGTTGGATTATTGTGGATACATTAACCTCTAAAGAAACGGCTGAAGCAGCACTTAAATTTGCTAGGCAGCATTTAGGTGAGCAAAAAATTTCAGCCATTATTTTTACCCATAGCCATATCGATCATTTTGGTGGTGCATTAGGCGTTCTTTCTAGCGAAGAAATTAACGCTAGAAAAATCCCAATTATTGCGCCACAAGGCTTTATGGAAGAAGCGACCAGTGAAAATGTGATGGCAGGTTCAGCCATGATACGTCGTGCGACTTATATGTATGGAACTTTTCTACCTAAAAATGCAGAAGGGCTGGTGGATACAGGTTTAGGTAAGGCTGTTGCTGTGGGAAAAATGGGCATCCTTGAGCCTACACAATTGATCACTCAAGCAGAACAGAAAATGAGCATTGATGGCTTGGATTTTGTGTTTTATAACGTGCCAGGTTCAGAAGCACCAGCAGAGTTAACATTCTCTATTCCATCACTGAAACTTTATAATGGCGCGGAAATTCTTTCGCATACCATGCATAATCTTTATACTCTCCGCGGTGCTAAAGTCCGTGATGCCTTAAAATGGGTGGGCTATTTAGACCAAGCAATGCAACATGCCAAAGCATCCGATGTATTGATTGCACAGCATCATTGGCCGGTATGGGGCAATGACAATATTCAAGATTTTATTAAAACCCAGCGAGATGTTTATAAGTTCACGCATGATCAGACGGTGAGATATATGAACTCTGGTTTTAATGGTGCTGAAATTGCCGAGAAAATTCAGCTTCCAGCCGCACTTGACCAAAAATTATATGCGCATGGCTATTATGGAACCCTTAAGCATAATGTAAAAGCGGTATACCAATACTATATGGGATGGTTTGATGCTCATCCTTCCAATTTAGATCCATTGCCACCTAAAGCTGTTGCAAAAAAATATATTGAGTTAGCAGGTGGGGAGAGCAATGCGTTGAAAAATGCGCAGGATGCTTATGCTCAAGCTGACTATAGATGGGCTGCCGAGATTTTAAAACATATTGTGTTGAATAATCCTCAAAACCAACAAGCAAAAGACTTATTGGCAAATACGTATCGTCAATTGGGCTATGCTGCTGAGGCTTCAACTTGGCGTAATTTCTTTTTGGTGGGCGCTCAAGAGCTACAAAATAATGTACCTATGGAAAATACATCTGATCCGAGTGATTTATTGATTCACACGCCAACTGAAAGATTTCTGGAAGCCATGGCAACAAATTTAGATGTGGAAAATTTAAAAAATGAAAATCAGTGTATCAATCTGGTTTTGTCGGATACCCAAGAGAATTTTTCATTATGGGTTGAAAACTCAGTCATGCAGTTTAAACGTCATGATGACAGTAATGGTTTGGCATCGGATTGCCCAACATTAACCGTAACCAAGCCCTTATATCTAAAAATGATTACAGGTCAAATAGAAGGGGTAAAAGTCCTACTTTCGAAAGACAGTAAAGTCAAAGGCAATCCATTGAAAATTGGAAAATTCTTTGCCATGTTTAAACGTCCAGATTCGATTTTCCCAATTGTGACTCGACCAAATGGTTAGGGGGAAATAACGAAGCTTAAATGTTTAGGCTTAATTCAATAGAGTCGAATAAAAAGGGAGAACTTATAGATTAGTTCTCTCATTTTTTATATCAGTATTTCAATAAAAGCTCTTGTTTCATCAAGCAAAAATGATGATGTGCAACGAATCATGTTGGTATTAAAAATTCCTTCTCGTTTTGAGATAAAGCTAGTATGGGTGGACGATTTTAGTATGAGGGGGATTTTATATTGCGCTATGCTTATAGCTACATTGATGTAATTAGTGACTCGTATTGGCTTGAATTGTGAATTAGCTAGGGCTCCTCTATAATTAAATTCTTGCGTGTAGAAAATAGAGAAGTATGTCATCACAATCTCAAGTCGCTTCTACTCAGGTGACAAAACGCCAAACCAAGCCAGCAGAAGTCCGAATTGATGAGCTGATGAATGCTGCACAAACGCTTTTTTTAGCAAAAGGTGTGGAAGCTACCACCATTAGCGAAATTATTGCCAGTGTGGGCGTTGCTAAAGGGACTTTTTATCATTACTTTGAATCGAAACAGCATATTGTTGAAGCCTTAAAAAAACGTTATATCGATTTTTTTATCGCGGCCTTAGACACGGCAGTTGCAACATGTGATGCTGAAGATTGGGTCAGTCAATTTAAGGTTTGGGTCTCGGCCAATATACAAACCTACCTCGAAAGTTATGCAGTGCATGATATTGTTTTTGGTGCACATCACCATGAACGTAAAAATAATGAAAAAAATATGATATTGGAACAATTGCTGCAAATCTTAAATGGAGGGCAGCAGGCGGGTATTTGGCATTTAGAACAGCCAAGATTGACTGCGTTATTGATTTATTCTGGTGTACATGGGGTTGCAGATGAAGCAATTGCCAATCAACTGCACGATAGCACAGATTTTTCTCAGCAAATTGCGCTGCAATATTTAAAAATGCTCCATCATGATGGCTAACTTTTACCATTATTTTGAATCGTATAAATCGCTTCTCGTCTGATATTCTTTTATTATCAATTTTAATTAAAACCCTAAACGATGCATTTTAAAGTCAACCATTCTCCTTAAGTTGCAGTCACTGGTGATCTTTAAAAGTGCTTTCAAGACAGTCTATAAAAAATGAAAGCTTTGGGTTTTAAGTGGGTTTTTATACATTGACCGACGGTCGGTCAATGTATAGTATAATGATTCTCATTTAAATGATCTAGGTGATGTATGAATGCATCTCGCCAGCCGATTTATCTTATTCTAGCGCTCTATATCAGTACCTTTCTGTGTTTGGTGGATTTAAGCAGTGTCAATCTTGCACTTGGAAGTATTCAAAACCAATTTAATAGTGACATGGCAGATCTACAATGGGTGATTGATAGCTATGCTTTAAGTCTATCGAGTTTAATGTTAGCGGTGGGGGCATTAAGTCAGCGCATAGGGCGTAAAAAATTATGGTTGCTGGGTGTGATCATTTTTATTGTGGGTTCATTGATTTGTGCAATGGCAAGCAATTTTAGTTTATTGATTATTGGACGAATGATTCAGGGTGTGGCTGGTGCAGTTTTAATCCCTTTGGCATTGGCGATCATGGTGCATCATTTTCATCAACCGCAAGACAAAGCACGTGAAATTGGTCGCTGGAGTTCGTTTAGTGCATTTTCATTAATTGTCGGTCCATTGATGGGTGGGTTGCTGGTACATCATTTTGGTTGGCAAAGTATTTTCTGGCTCAATCTTCCTGTTGGGGTTCTAACGATTTACTTGGGCTATTATGGTATCGAGGCGGATCAGAAATCGGTGGCTGTACCTTTTGATTATCTAGGTTTGCTCTACAGTGCTGTAGCGATCGTCACATTAACGTATAGCATTATTGCATTACAACATGTGCATTTAGCGCATTGGTTTATGCTGAGTATTTTCTTATTTATCTTGGCAAGTATGGCGTTTGTATGGCAGCAAAAACATGCCACTCATCCATTGATCCCCAATCATTTATTTAAAAATAAACGGTTTTTAGCCTATAACGCGATTTCTTTTATTTTAGGGTTTGCAGGATATAGTTCGTTATTT
>NZ_JBWZNA010000042.1:0-4702 GCF_056725885.1 Acinetobacter sp. GRABPA_MV_2 | reverse complement strand
GAATTATGATGCTCCAGGGGTATTGGTGCTACAGAATTCAAGTTTTAAGCATTTACAAATTTGCAATGCACGGCTAGTGAGTCCTTTGCTATTTGGCAAATTATTGGAAAAACTAGAAAATTTAAGTCAAGAGCCAACGGCATCAGAGTGGGTCGATCATCTGAGTTGTTTAAAGCTGATGTATTTACTAAGTTATAGAACTGGACTTCGATTAAATGAAGTTCGTTGTCTTAAAATACAAGATATTATTTGCCCAGAGCTACTTTATAAAGAAAAAGAAAATACAGTTTTTAATAATATCACGCTTCATATCCAAGACAATTCATATCGCCGTCTGAAAACGCGAAGTGCGAATCGTCAAATACCATTGAAAATTGCATTGTCAGAACATGAGTTTTTAGTAGTACAACGTTACATACAACATCGTTATGAGCAATATTTGGTTAATCAGCAGGATGATCTACTTTTTAGTGTGAATCATCGTGTATTAACTGATCAATGTATCAGCAAAATTACAGTAGATTTGTTTAGTCAAATATTAGGTATGCATCATGGCTTTAGTTTTCATACATTACGCCACAGTGCTGCTAACTATCTAGCAATAACTTTGCTCGGTTCAAAAGAAATGATCAAGACCTACACAGATTGTCCTTGGGTAAAAGCAAAAAAGATGAGGGATTTATTGTTTGGTATGAAAGCACGTGCTCAAGAAGAGATTATTCAACATAAATGGCAGGTGCTCGCCTCTTGGATGGGGCATAGCAGTATTGAGCAAACGGCTTCAAATTACCTTCATGTTTTGGATTTATTAGCAGTCGATCGAATTTATAATTCGCCGTGTATCATTTCAAAAAAAGTATTAGAACAGTGTTTTAGTCCAGTGAAGTCAAGTACAGACTACATAAACCTAAATCGTTATACTCAGCAGCAGAAATGGTTTAATTCTTATCAGCAAACACAGCCAGTTACGATGGCTGGCCGACAAGAAAAGAAGTTTAGTATAGAGAAGAGTACTCTGACACCTTTTCAACGTTTGATAAGTTTTAGAGAAGGTCGTTTAAGCGAAGATACCCAAGCTCAAGAATGGATGCAACGATGTCAATGGATGAGCACTAAATGGATGGATCGCCAAAAATTTAATTTAAAAACGAATTATGTTTATAGTAAGAATTTAGAAGAGAGTTGGTTTGATGAACTTTACGAAAAGGCTAAAAAACTGACTCGTCCAGATGAAATAATTCCTCTCCTTGATTTTCATTATAAAGATGATAGGCAGCAAGATGCACTGAAAGAAAAGAACATGGTTAAGGCGCTTAAAATATTATTATTATTTGGAAAACTGCGTAAGAATTTTCTACATTTTCAATGCCGAATGAAAGGTGATGAGCAACAAATTGTTAATTTTATTACTGGTATAGAGCCAATGTTAGGAGATCATCTGTATTTAGAAAAACAAAACTACCCAGTTAATTTGGATGCTCCTGAGCGAACCGTTAAATTTAGTTTTCAAAGAGTTGTCGGCTCTAACAAAAAAAATGTTACTCCGCTGGTTATATTTAATTTAATGTTAAAAATGATGCAAAAAGATGAACTCTGGTTGAAATAGCCTAAGCAAACTAAAAGGGGAATTGTTTAAAAATCTCTCTGGTTATAAGTAAACTGTCTTTATGAAAAGCATCATACTAACTTTGATTCATAATAAAGGGAATTTAAAAGCTTTAGCATCACAATTTGGTCACTGGATTTTAGACAATAGTGTAAAGATTAGCACTTTGGTAAATCGATGAGCTAAAGTGTTGTAGTCCAAACTCGATCTGACAATTACCCATTTTTTAGTGTGCCCGTCAGGTTAAATTTGAACTGAATTTTTCTCAGCCCAAATTCATTTCCAATCAAGTTATGTTTCAAGTGGCGTGCGAACACTGCACAATTTAATTCACGGTGCCTAAGACAGGTATCAACTTCGGACCAGCCATTCTAGCTTTGCTAATGATTTCCACCAGCTCATCATAAGTCAGTTCAAACTTATCCTCACTATCAAATACATAGACCATATTCTTGCCTTCATGTTCAGGTGGAGTAGGTGGTACAAATCGTTTCGGGATAAGAATTTGTGCGAGTTGTTCGTCAGTTAATTTAAATAAGTGCATGTTTTTATCCTACTCTTGGTAAGTCAGACCATTTGGTTAAATACGAAGGTGATCTAAGGTTTTGATTCATGTGCCATGTGGCTTCTTTATTGTTGGCAATGCCTAGCGTGACGAGATTCTTCCCAAACCGTTCACTGATGGCTTCGATGGCATCTGAAAGCCTTTCTCGCTCTTGCTTATGTGAATAGTCCGTGAATAGATCGGGCACAAACTTGGATTGATCTGTAATTTCGAGCAGCACGATTCCCGCCTTTTTATACTTAAAGCCTTTCTTAAATATCTGATCGATGCCTTTCATCGCGGCCTTGGTGATGAGCAGTAGATCATCCGTATGCTCATGCATTTGAACGACGATGTAAGGCGAGTAGCGCTCTGTCTTATCAAAGCGACTGGTTTGGATATACACGCCGATCATCTTGCAGATTGAGCCATCTTCCCGCATTCGTTTCACGGCTCTGGCCACATAAAGCCGAACCGAAGCTTTAATGTCATCCATTTCATACACTGGGTTGCCATATGAACGGCTGCTGATGATTTGCTTCTTCGCTACAGTATCATCACTAAGGTCAATACAAGAAAGGCCCTGTAGCTCAAGCACCGTCTTTTCCATCACGATACTAAACTGCTTTTTGATTTCTTTAGGATTGGCATTGATCAGATCCAGCACAGATTGAACACCCATAGTATTGAGCTTCTTACAGTTCTGTCTGCCTACGCCCCAAACCTCAGACACATCAACCTGCGCGAGTAGCGTTTCTGTAGAGCATGGGTCCATATGGGCCAGATTACAGACCCCATTGAAGAACTTGTTTTTCTTGGCGAGATGATTGGCAATCTTGGCTTCGGTTTTAGAGCGACCAATTCCAATACAGCAGGGTAGGCCTAACCAACGCCAAGCCTTAGCCCTCATGTCTTGAGCATATACAGTCAGGTCAAATAGATGCTCGTAAGCTGTGAGCTTCAGAAAGCATTCATCAATGGAATAGACCTCTTGATCTCCTGGTGCAACATAGTCCCCAAGCAGCTCCATAAAGCGCTTGGACATTTCGCCATATAAGGAGAAATTACTGGATAGCACCTGAATGTTATGTTGTTTGATCAGCTCTTTAATTTGGAATACAGGAACACCCATCTTGATGCCTAAGTCTTTCGCTTCCTGGCTTCTGGCCACGGCACAGCCGTCATTGTTGCTGAGCACAATGGTTGGGCGATCATTCAAGGCAGGATTAAACACACGCTCACACGAGACGTAGCAATTATTCACGTCGACTAACGCGAATATTTCATTTTCACTTTGCATGGTTATTCTTCTTTTTATGAGCGGTGATAAATACGCTTTAAATTAAAAGTCACCACACCCCAGATTGATATGGTCTGACTATCATCAGGAATGATGTGATTGTAATTCGAATTTTCAGCCTTCAACCAAAGTTCTGGAAGCGGATAATCTTCATCTCCAAATATTTCTTTGATTTCAGACTTGGACATCTTATTGGTGATCATCAGCCGCTTAATGGTTGAGGCATTGTCATCAATCAGGGCAACCACGATATCGTAATGCTTGGCTTCAATACTGCGATCAATAATGATTGGATCATTAATCTCTAGGCCAGCATCGAGCATGGATTCACTGTCTACATAGGCAATAAAAGTAGAAATAGGGTTGTGAATCAGGAACTCATTCAGATCGAGTGCTTTGTCTTGCTCATCCTTGGTGCTGAAGGCCGGACCTGCAGGAATACGCTCTAAAGAGACGGGAATAGATACTTTGGATTTGGGTAGGACAGCAGTAAGCCCTAATTTTTCAACAAGCTCATTTTGAACAGCGATTTGTTCAAGCACGGTGTTGATGGTAGGACTTGGTTTACCCTCTGGACCCATGAGCTCTTGTAAAGATGACCATGCGTCGTCAGAGAAGTAAATAGGCAACTTCTTAGACATGAGATACTCCTACGCTACGAGGCGTGTTTGGAAGTAGAATTTGTTTAAATAGGATATTACTAACAGCGTTTAAAATTCAAATTTAAAAAGTTGTGGATAAACAAGGATGCTCAGAATAAGACGTTTTGTTTCTGCTCATCGCGTGGAAATGTGACGAATTCATCGGGCATTTGAAAGAAATATTCATGCGCATGTTCATGATCGGCTGTTAGCCAGTCTTTTCTGTACTGTTCTGGAATAACGATGATGGATCGCTTCTCATCCTTCGGTGCATGGAATTGTTTCATAAAAGGGTGATGGTCCGAATTGATGGTCAACATTGAAAAGGAACGTACCTTATTGCCATTAATCACTGCATCATCATAGATCCCTGCAACAGTAAAAGGCTGATCATCTTTACGCTTGATGGTGTACCAGTGTGGCTTGCCATTGATGTATTTCGGCTCATAAAATTCTTGTACTGGGACTAGGCAGAACTTGCTGTACTTCCAAGCATGTCGAAAGCTAGGCTTATCTGCTACAGACTCAGTTCTGGCGTTATAAGTATGACTGCTGAACTTCAATTCTTTCGCCCAGCTCGGTAGTAATCCAAACTTTGCAATATCAAGCTC
>NZ_JBWZNA010000041.1:0-4823 GCF_056725885.1 Acinetobacter sp. GRABPA_MV_2 | reverse complement strand
ACTTGAACTTTTCCTTTTCGCATCAATATCTTAAAGTAAGCCGTTCTAGGGTTCAGCGCACTGGAACGGCTTTTTCGTGACTATTCACGTTCAACGTATGTTTTTTAATCAATGTTCCACAATTTTGATTAGCTACAGTCAACAATGCTCTCACCCATTCGGTAAGAAAAAGCGACTGAGAAAGCCTCTTTTCGGCTGCTCTGGTTCTACGTGCTCTGGCACTGGAATACGCTTATTTTCTGTTTCGACTGGAGTAGTCAATCCGTCATCTTTCGGTTCGAGTTCTGACCGAGTATCTGTTGCTATATCTGGAGCAGATTTCTGATCGGTAAACGTAGTCATATTGGATTGTGGGGGCTTCATTTCAATGAGTGTCAGCAGTGTATCTATACGAGCATTTGCCTTAGCTTCACGATCTTCGGCTTTTTCTAACTGTTTTTTTAGAAAATCAATCTGGTTTTTGAGTTCTACAACGGTTTTATCAGTGTATTCAGATGTATTTTGATTTTGTATTGGAGACGTATCGATACGTTTTACTTGTTTTACTCCAAAAGGTTCTCCATAGACACGTAGAAGTTCTGAAAAATCTATAAAACCATCATGGTCACGGCTTAACACACCGTTTTTTATATCTTTATATAGCGTAGCTCGAGATTTTTTATACAGGGTTGCAGCATCACTAACACTGTATTTTGTAGCTGTATTCATAGTGTATTGCTGTGTATTTTGAAAACGTATTGGAGAATACAATATGTGTATTCTCCAATACACTCAAGCTTTAAAGCCTAAGTTTTTTAGATGAGGCAAAAACTGTTTTTGCTGTATTGGATCTCTTAGCATTTCTTTGATTTTCGCGGCTAGGCTCTCATAGCTTTCATTACCATTTGCTAAGTTTGAAAATTCAGGTAGTCGTGAAAGCTGATTGCCAAACATATTGATTTGAGCATCTGTCATTTGTTGGAATGCTGTTTGGGGTGTTCTAGTTAATTCTTGTTGAGATGGCCTAACTTTCGATTTAATTCTGAATTGAATGTCAGTGATAACTCGTCCTTTTTTGAATTGGTCATAGTCAACGGTAATATCAGTGTGTTTATTAATTTCACTTACTGCTCTGTCTAATACGTTGGATTTAAAGTTAGACATTGTTGAATATTCAGTCGCGTCAAGACCTAACTTTGATCTAAGATCGTTAATACTATATTTCTCAGTTTTTGCTACATTCAACCATTTAATTAATAGCTCATATAGTCTTATGCTATATTTACTTCTAAAATCAGATACTTGCTCTATATGATATTTAGTAAATTGTTCACTTAATCGGCTAATTAAGCTGATAACTTCGTTGCTAAGGTATAAAACAATAAGACCATTAGAATCTACATAGGTCACTTTGTTTACCCAATTTGCTGTAGTAAGAGCCTCTAGGCCCTTATATCTATCTAAATAACTGAACTCCCTTCTTTTTAGTGTTTTTGCTGCCTCTCTGAGCAAGCCATAGGCATTATTACTATCCACTTTAAATTGATGAATGTAGTCGCTTACAAGCACTTCTATTGGTGTATCTGGCGTGAGATTAGAAGACTCTCTAGCTCCAACTATGGCCAAGAGCATAATACGTTGCTCTATGAGTGATAAGTTAAAAGAAGCATCGATAAGAGCATTATCTTTAACAACTAATTTATTGTTATTTGTCATGATATGAAGCTTATTAATTCATTTAACTAGGTTATATGTCATATATTTTAAATAGTCAATAATCTATCTATTTATATACCCCTTAAACCTATCTTTATCACCCCTTAAACCTATCTTTATCACCCCTTAAACCTATCTTTATCACCCCTTAAACCTATCTTTATCACCCCTTAAACTATTGCAAACAAAGGATTTCAGCCTGTCTAAAAGCATTAAAAACTATTAAAAATAATTAAAAGCCTCATCTGGTCAAAATTGCCCTTGGTTTTCGCTACGCTCAAACTCTATTGAATCTCGCTTTCGCTCGATTCGGGGGGCAATTTTTTGGCTCTTTTCGTTGTGAATTTGAGAAAAAGCAAAGGCAAGAGCAAAAGCAACTCGGAATTCGCTTCGCTCATAGCGCTTTATGCTCGCTTCGCTCGGTCTAGACTCAAATTTTTGCATCTAAACTTCACTTTTTTAGGTTAACAAACCTAAAAAAGCGGTTTTTCAGAGGGCCGAGGCGCGAATTTTGGGACTGTCGCTCGTAGACACTCGCTTGGTTAAGCCGTTCTTATCGCTTATAGATGTAGTGTCATTTGCTTCTATTTGCTTTTAGAGGCACTTTTTTGTTTTTTGGGTACTGATCTCTAGTTCAGTTTGAAATGATCGCTCTATGGCGAAAATACAGCGTTTAAACGTGATGTTTGTTCATTGCTCTGGTGTCTTGTTGAATGGGTTTCTTGGATCTGTTTTTGCTGTTTCAATGAGTCGATTCATATTTTTTGTGGTTGGCATTCGTTGAACGAAAGCTTCGATTTCTTCAATTGTTCCAAGATTCCTTTTGAGCTGTCTAAAACTGAGATATGCATGAATCATGTCGGCCAGTTTATCTAAGTCGCTATTATCCTGTGAAAAACTAATCGATGCCTTTCTCAAAGATTCGATATAAAGCGATCCTATAAAGTATTTGATCTGGTCTTCTCGTTTTTTCTGTTGTTTCTGGCTTTGTTTTTTCTGTTGTTGTTCTGGATTCAGGGCTTTTTCTATTTTCTGATTCAGGTTTTTCGCTGCGGTCTGGTGGCGTTGCGTTTTGAGGATCTCATCCAGTGCATCGTGCATGGCAAAGTAGGCATCAATGTCATTTTTTTGATGGAGCTTGAGGATGTTCTGTTGCAGTGCATTGCGTTTGGCAGGTTCTGTCTGTTGGATCAGTTGCAGCTGAAGCATGCGTTTGTTGTAGGCATTGCGTTCATAGCGACATTTCTGGATGAGTTGTCGGTCTTGCTCACTGAGATCCTGAAGACTTTTTTTGTTTTTGAGCATGTGCAAGCAACGTTCTTCAACTCGACGTTTGAACGGTAGATTGAGGATATGCGTGCCGAGTTCGTTGATTTCTTTTGCTGTGAGAACTAACGCTTTGCGTCCTGCCATTTGGATCTCATTTTGCCGTGGATTGAGACCATGTTATCGTCATCTTGTGGGCGTTTAAACTATTTTTTCTGCTATGCATAAAAAATAGTTTATCTCGTTTCCGTGTCTTTTTTTGACAACAACCGCTAAAGCGATTATTGTCAAAAAAAGACACTCCTCCTCGCTCCTGCGGAGAGCCTCCTTTGCGAATTGGATCTCAGGTGAATTCGGCATGTTTTACATGAATATTCGGCACAATGTGAAGAAGGATTCCAGTTCCAAGAATACCTTCCATTATCTGACTCGAACCGCGCATTTTGCCGAGCAAAAGGCCGATGAAGAATTGGAGTTCGTGCGTTCTGGAAATATGCCTGCTTGGGCTGTCGATGCACCTGCGACTTTTTGGCATAGTGCGGATCGTTATGAGATTGCTCGAGGTCGAACCAGTTCAACGTTGACCGTGGCTTTACCAAAAGAATTGTCGAAACAGCAGCGTAAAGAATTGGTCGAGGCCTTTATTCAGGAATTTGCTGATCAGTATCAGTTCCCTTATACCGCAGCGGTGCATAATCATCCGAGTGAGCTGACAGGTGAAGATCAACCGCATTTGCATCTGATGTATTCTGAACGGAGTCTGGTCGATGGGATTGAACGACCACCAGAGCAGTTTTTTAAGCAGTATCGTCCAAAGAATCCCACCAAGGGTGGCGCACAGAAATTAACGGCTGATGCGTTGGGCTTTGGCCGTGATCAGGTCAAAGCCTTTCGAGAAAAAACTGAGCAGCTAATTAATCAGGCTTTGGAAAGGCATGCACCGATGAAAACCGTGATTCTGGAGGGTATGGAGATTGTTGTTCCGAATCGAGTGAGTCATTTGTCCAATCAGGAATTTAACCAGAAATACGGAACCCAGTTGCAGGATGTTCCGCAGATCTACCGATGGAAGTTGAAAAGTGCTGATCCAATGATTCAGCTTGAAGTTGAGGCACAGAAGCAAACCATTCAACAGATTCGGCAATTCAACAAGCTCCAGATTTATCAAAAGGAGTACAACCAAGCTTTAGAGCAGCGTAAAAATCAAGATCTAGATCGTGATGATGGTTATACGCCATCATGGTTCTAGGAATATTGTGAAGTTTTAAATAAAGCTTTTGGAGGTCGTATGAAGACTGGAAAACAAATTCTTGAGGGTTTATTTGAAGATCAACGTGCAGCTGTACATGATCCCCATCATCCAGTGAATGATCAGCTTCGTGCCAGTCTATTGTGGAAGAAACATTTACTTGAGTTGATTCAGATTCCACGCCATCAACTGAAATCAGATGATAGCTATGTTTTGGTGTCGGATATTCCAGAGTATTTTAAAGCACAGTTTGAGCAATATTTTTTAGGTCAGAACCTATTGCAGCATGTGGATCATCCTGAAGAATCACGATTGGATAGCAAACGTTTGGACAGTTTTATTGCCTATCTGAAAGATCATCCAAGTTATCAATCAGAGCAGCGTGGCCAAGCATGAAAAATCCAGTAGATGCAGATCGAATTCGAGCTGCTTTTAAGGCAACGCAAGGGATTGTGGAGCATTCATTTGAGCAGCATGTAATTGATGCCAGTCAAGCTTATGTCAATGCGATGATTGAGCGGATTGCGTCTGGGGAGTCGACCTTTGAGGAGGAAGATGAGGTGTTAATGATGAAGTGGCGAGCTATGAATGCCTTACAGGATAAGGATTCATA
>NZ_JBWZNA010000040.1:0-4926 GCF_056725885.1 Acinetobacter sp. GRABPA_MV_2 | reverse complement strand
GTCGGTTAAGTTGCATGTTGGGGAAACCCTCGCAGAGATATCGCCATACTTCGACAGGGAGCGTGTGGGAGAAGGTGCAAGACCTTTAGTCCTTGTCTGCATAGTCAGCAAAACTATGTGCGGATACGACCGATATACGTGGCTCCGAAGCCAAAAGAATATACGGTAAATCGGCAATACTTAAAGGATGTGTCATTTTTTTAAATGACCGCCTTTAGGGAAAGTATTGCCGAAACTCTCTCAACCGTTTCCAAAGCCAAAGCACGAAGTGCGACGCTTTGGGGCGAGTTGAGAGGTTGAGAGCTTTTGCTTTTATTGGGAAGGATATAGGGTAAATACTTCCATATAATTATATCTGCTTAGGCTATTTGAATATTAATATTTAATTACATTACGGTATTATTATGAGATTTTCTGATCAAGATATAACTTTAGAAGACTTTCAATCTTCAAATGTAAATGCAATTTTTGAACAAGATAAAATTTATAATGCTCATGATTTAGAAAAACTACTTTATTCACATATAGATTCTATTCCGTTCAAAATTTTAGCTTCAGTAGTAAGTATGATGTTTGATCCTAGTGATTCTGTTGAGCCTTACAAAGCTAGATTTTTCTATGAAGATAAAAGAGGAATTATTCCTAATGACTTTCCTAAAGAAATTTTGGAAATTTTAAGAGATTTTTATTTAGAAATTGATAATAAGTTCTTAAAAGCGAAAATTGCAGACCTTTTGTGGATTAGAAAAGTAGGAAAGATTGACTCTTTAATCATTGCTATTAGTAACTTTAAAGATACTGGTGAACTGTTAATTAAAAAAAATGATCTTGATGATGCAATAAAGGTTTTTCATAGATCTCTTTACTTATGTTCGTCTGTAAGAAAAAGTAATTCTAATGTTCAAGTTTTATTTTTAGATACTGTAAATCTACTTCAACAGATTTGTTTATCGGCTCCTGATATCACAGGTTGGTATCTTAGATTGATAGATATGCTTATTGATTTTGCTCCTAAAGATATAGATTTAGAAAAATTAAAAAAGTTACTTGAGCGATCAATTATTAATGCTCAAAAGGATAAAAGTTACTTTTTAGAAGAAAGACTGTATTGCTCTCTTTTAAGACTTTCTAATTTGATGAAAGATAAAGAATTGACGAATGAAATTTATAAAGAAATTTCTAAATGTTTTTTAAAACAGGCAGAAGGAAAGCATGGGCTAGTAGCTGCTAGTTTTGTAAAAAGAGCAATAGAATCTCTTCGTAATGTGAAAGATTCAAGAAATGAAAGAATTAGTTTATACGAATTAATGCGGGATTATCAAAGAGATGGTATGGAGTCATCTTATGTAATTCCACGTCCTTCTTTAGAAGTTAAAGAAGTACAAGAAATTGTGACTCAAAAGGTTTTAGGTAAAGATCTATTTGATACTCTTATGAGATTCGCAGTGTATATTAATTTTCCTGAAGATATAGGAACCTTAAAAGAACAAGCAGAGGAAGAACTTAAAAAGACTAGTTTATTGTCAGATATTTTTTCTAGTGAATATATAGATCATGATGCTATTCCTGTTGCCAAAATTCCACCAAAGACTAGTGATCAGAATTCTGAAAAAATATCTGAAATACTAGTAAAAAAATTACAGGATAGGCATGAGTATTCTGTAGTTAATAAAATTTATCCGATGTTATGTAGCATCGTTCAAAGTTACCACCTTGATGAGGAGTATTTTTATGATTTATTTAGAAATAATCCATTCATTCCCGAAGGACATTTAAGTTATTTTGCTAAGGGAATATTTGCTGGTTTTAGAGGTGATTTTTTAACTGCATGTCACTTATTAGTACCTCAAATAGAAAACTCTTTACGATCAATTTTGGAATATTATGGAAAAGAACCAACTACTTTATATGAGGATGATACTCAAGAGAGAGATGCTTTAAAAAAATTATTAAACAATTCTATCATTCAAGAAAGTTTAACCTTGAAAATATCTGAAAACTTAAGAATATTATTACTAGACAAAGTTTATGGTGATCATCGTAACCAAATTTCACATGGTTACATGCCTTCTAATTATTATTATAAAGTCCCTAGTATCTATTTATGGTGGTTAATCTTCCATATCTTAATGATTGTAAATTATTCAGAATGGAAAGATAGGTATAATTCATAAAATTAAAAACTATTTAAAACATAAAGATAGAAAGCCAAAATGTTAATTTTGACTTTCTATCTTTAATAATTAACGGTTTTTACTATTTAAGGTTTCTAGCCCTAAATCCTTCCAAATCTGCCATTTCATATCATTTGGGTCAATTTCAGCAGTTTTAAGCAAAACTCCAAGTAATTCGGCTGGATCACGCTGATCTAGGTTAGCAATTTCAAAAAGTGCGCCTAATTGAATGAGATGACGCGTACGAGCTTTTCGTTCAGCTTCCTTTTCTGCATTCAGTAATTTTCTAACTGCTATTTTTTGCTTATTCGCTCGATCTATGGCTTTTTCAGCCTTGATTAAAGCATTCAATTTTTTCTCTTGGTCGGGTGTACGGTATTGGATTTGAGCTAATTCCAATAAAAGTTTTTGAGCATCACTCGGATTCTTTAAAGCAGAAATATAGGTGATTTTTTCAGACAGCCAATCATTATTCATATTCAATTCCATTAATTCAGATACCGCAAAAGCACAGGCTCAATACTCAAAGAACGATAACAAAATATTTACATTCGAGTAACGTAATTTTGTTAAAGTCGTTCTAGATATTGTCGCCTGTACTTCCATCAAAAATTTGATGGCGCGCTTAGACGTTTCTCAATTTCATTGAGAAACCTAAGCACGTTAGGGACTTCATCCCTAAAACCCTGAAACTTCTTTTTTTCATTCAATTGAAAATTGAATGAAAAAAAGAAGTACCAAAGCTAGGAGCAACAGTATGCAACTAAAACAGGTACTGGGAAAAATCAAAAATATTACTTTTGGCGTGATCGCAGCACCGCTAATTATCATCATTATGATGTGGGCTTCGATACTTGATCAAAGAGCATTTAAGAAAAAACGTAACCGAAAAAAGGAACAGGATAAGACCTAATGGCAATTGCTCGATTGAGTGTCAAAGTTGGTAAAGCAGGAAAAGCAGCACCGCATGCCGAATATATTGATCGGGATGAAGAAAAGAAGCTGAAACAGGAACAGGAACAGGCAGAAACTGACCTTGAACATAGTGCCTATGGGAATATGCCGAAATGGGCTGAACATAATCCCATTACCTTTTGGGAGGCAGCCGACCTTTACGAGCGCAAAAATGGCAGTACCTATCGAGAATATGAAATTGCCCTGCCTAGAGAGATGAATGCCGAACAACGTCTAGAACTGGTTGAGGACTTCATTCAGTCCGAGATCGGCTCAAAATATCCATATCAGTTTGCGATTCATAACCCTAAAGCAATGGACGGCAACGATCAGCCCCACGTGCATCTCATGTTTAATGAACGTCTGCAAGATGGAATCGAACGAGATCCAGAGCAATATTTCAAACGCTATAACAGCAAAAATCCTGAACGTGGCGGAGCTAAAAAAGACAATACAGGCAAGAGTTACCAGGAACGAAAAACTGATATTAAAGACCTACGCCAAAGGTGGGCGGATTTATGCAATAGCCATTTGGAAAAACACCAAATTGACAGCCGTATTGATATGCGAAGCTATAAAGAGCAAGGCATAGACAAAGAACCCGAAAAGAAACTATTACCAAGCCAAGCCAAAGATCCTGAAATCAGGGAAGCCTTGCAACAGTCACGTACAGCCTATAAAGAGCTTGAGCGACTAGACTTAGGCGACCCGAAAAAAGACCTGAAAGAACTCAAAAACAGCCCTATTTCAGACAAAGAAATTAAACAGGGCATTGAGAGCTTTAAGGCTGATTTTGACAGCTTTAAACAGCTTGCCTTACAGCAGTACAAAGAACAGCAGAAATTAGAACGAGAGCAACAGAAAACAATGAAGTTTAGAGGGATGAGCCGATGACACCTGATGAAAAAAAGTTATATGCACTGATGGCAGTTGCGGAACAACAGCAGAATCTCGTCAATCAGGCCGTTAAAGAGCTTCAAATCACGAAAGAACATATTCAGAAGGTCATCGCAGAGCAAACCCATAGCACTGTATCAAAATCGCTAAATACGGGCTTACAGGAGGGTACAGTAGAGCTTATCAAGACCGCTAAGGCACTTGGACATTTAAAAAACTCGATTGAATCAACTAGTGATCAATTTTCATGGAAAATCATCACTATTATTTTAGGCATTTTCGCCATTCTGATGCTTGGCATCATTTGGTTATTCAGTGTTTATATCAAACCTTTAGAAAATATCCCTCAGATCGAGAGCTTAAGACAGCAAGGTATCCAGTTTGATATTGGAAGCTGTACTGTTGGAGAGGAATCTAAACCGTGTGTTCGTGTGATGAAAAAGCAGTGTGGATATGGAAAAAATGGCGATTTTTGCGTCATAGACCCAAAATGATAAGTGCTTGAAAAAGAAAAAGCCCATTGAGTATTGAAACTCAATGGGCTTTCGCTTTATATTCAGCGGTACGCAGTTATTTGATGCGCTAACATCGAATAACGAAGATCATAAGGTTTGGCGACCGTTATGATTTCACACTAAGGCTTGTACCTGAACTCTATTTTCACAATAAACAGTGTTTAGATCAAGACTCAAAATGATAAGTCTTCGTTAATCCGTGTTTAAAATCGTCAAATAAGCATCATAGATCGAGCTTTGCCTGCTTCTGCGTGTCCGTTTTACGGATTGGCATGCGTTGCATGTGGAGGGAATAAGTGTCACTGGTGCAACGTAGCGATAGTCGAAAGGCTAAACCGCTTACAGGGGATTCTCACAAAGGCGGAGCGTTGGAAGTAGTTGTATAG
>NZ_JBWZNA010000039.1:0-5114 GCF_056725885.1 Acinetobacter sp. GRABPA_MV_2 | reverse complement strand
GGTTTGAATGACGCGGACATTGACCACAGTGATGATCAGGCGACCAAAGCAGGTTGGATACAGGCGAGTCTTGAGAAGATTAAGAGTACGCCTTTTGCGCTAGAGCCTAAGCACCTGACACACTAGATGTACCCGAAAAGGGGCTAGTGAGACTAACGGACACGTTAGCTGGTGGATATGCGATGCAATTGATCTAAATTAATTTCAAAGCACCAGAACCGGCTCAGTTGTGCCCAAAGCGGATGTTCGCAAAAAATAATCTTCTCTTGATACCGCAGATTAAAGTGGATGTTCGATATGGCCTTTTAAAGGTAGAAAACTTAGTATTTAGACGCCTACCTTCTAGAGAAATAACGCAAATGAATAAAATGCTACCATCAACTTAAAATCATGATATGTCACGGCAAACTTCACACTTTCTAACTGTTGGCATAAACAACATACCATCCATCTACTGAAGTAGAAATTTTTTGAAATGTGCCGATGGTGTATTTTCAAGCATATTGCTACGACAAATAACGTAAAGATTTTTGTAGGGGGTGATCCCTTCAATTTTAACGCTTCTTAGTCGACCACTCTCGCACTCATCGACCACAGACGAAGAGATCACCAATGAAATACCCAAGCCTGCCTGTACTGCCCGTTTAACCGCCTCTGTGCTTCCAAGCTGCATAGATACACCAATAGAATCTGCCACGCTTCCGAAAAAATGCTGTAACAGACGCCCTGTGCCGCTACTTGTTTCTCCCCCCAGCAATTTCTCTCCCTTCAGCCAATCTAATGGAATACTCGCCAATTTGGCCCACGGATGCTCCACCGGCACAATCACAGCTAGTTCTTCACTTCGCCAAACGCATGCATCAAATCCCTCTCGTTGATCCCACCATTCCATAATGGCCACATCGACTTCAAAGTTTTCCAGTTTTTTCACAATGGTAAGATTATCGCCAATGACTACATCAAAATTGCAAGTTGCTGTTTTCTTGAACCGCCTCAAGTGCGGTGGCAATACATAGATGCCGATATTCGAGCTCGCGCCTATTACAAGACGATTTGTGTCGAATAATGCGCACGCTCTGGATCCGGTGCGCACTAGGTTTTCCGCATAAGGCAAAAACACTTTGCCTTCCTCTGTGAGCGTACAACCTGCGTTGTTTCGCACAATCAGATTGACACTCAGCGACTCTTCTAGGCGCCTAACATGCTGAGTCACAGCTGACTGTGAGAGCCCTGTGTGCTTGGCTGCTTCACGAAAGCCACCCCGATTCACGACAGCCAGAAAAGTAACTACGCGTTCAAGATTGATCAATTAACGCCTTCCAAAATTGGATTATTGATAGCATCGGATGGCCTTTGGCCGGTCAGTGCCTGTAAGATATTATTGGCTGCTAGTTTCTCGATTTCGAAACGCACGTCGTCGACCGCAGACCCCAAATGTGGGGTGAAAAATGTTTGCGCTGTATTGGTCAGTAACTCCTGCGGAATAGCTGTTGGCCTATCAACACGGATCCACTCTTCCAATTCGAAAACATCTGCCGCATAACCCGCCAATTTTCCAGATTCAAGTGCTTCGGCAACAGCTAATTCATCGACAACTGAACCACGACACGCATTGATCAAGTAGCTTCCTGTGCGCATTGTGCCAATTGTTTCTGCATTCAATAAGTGCAAAGTTTGCGGCGTCATTGGCAGCATAGGTACAACAAAGTCACTGCTACTTAATAATTCATCGAGACTCACCTGTCGTGCATTCCAGGCCTTTTCCTGCTCTTGATTCAAGGCGATGTCATCGCAATAAAGCACCCGCATATCAAAACTCGATAAGCGCTTCGCAATCGCTCGCCCGACCGCACCCATACCGATGATTCCGAGTGTGCGTCCTGTTAAACCCGTTCCGTATAGTTCCGGTCTCCACCCGTTAAATCCGTGAGTTCGGATACGGCGATCCCCCTCGGCCAGATGGCGAGTCAGGCCAAGAAGCAATCCAATTGTCAGCTCCGCCGTTGGGATGGTCAGAAGGTCCGGCACGATGCTGAACCAAATACCACGGCGGGTACAAGCATCGACATCAAAGTTGTCATAGCCTTTGAGTGCTGCACCTACAATCTTCAATTTAGGGCAGGACGCAAGAAAATCATCATCGATACTGTCAGGCATGAATACCATTAGTGCGTCAGCATCCTTTGCTCTCTCCAGCAATTCTGCGCGCGACATAGTATCGCGGGTCATGTTGGGAACGACATCCGCAACAGATTGTAAATAATCGATAATTTCAGGATGAACCCAGTGGGTAAGAACTATTTTTTGTTTCATGTGGACCCTCATGTGTATACCGGATTTTTTATATGGGTTAGCTACTTGAACTTGCGACGCAAGAATGAACTGAATGTATCAACTAGCGTCACCATCCCAAGAATGACCAGCAATATCGCGGATACTTCTTGGTATTGCATAAGACGCAGCGATCCTATCAACTCGAAACCTATACCGCCGGCACCGACCATTCCCATCACCGTTGAGGCGCGAAAATTGTATTCCCACCGATAAATCGCGGTGTCGGCCATTTGCGGTAATACTTGCGGAAAAATGCCATGAAATATCACTTGTAGCGGGCTGCAACCTGCGGCCTGCGCAGCTTCAACTGGTGCTTGATCTGTATGCTCAATCGCTTCCGCAAAAAACTTAGCGATCATGCCGATTGAGTGCAGGCCTAATGCCAACACACCCGGCAGTGCACCAAAGCCGACAGCTGCCACGAAAACTATACCCATAATAAGCTCAGGAACAGATCTCAACACATTTAACAGAGCACGCGCAGCCTGATAGACCGCTGGATGTGGACTGGTATTGCGTGCAGCCAAAATACCCAAGGGCACGGACAAAAGCACAGCGATGGCGGTTCCAGCAATACTCATGGCTAAGGTATCGAGCACTGGCTTGACCCATGCTCTCCACTCACTAAAGTTGGGAGGGAACATCTCACCAATGAGACTAACAAGACTTGGCACGCCTTCGCCTAAACGCTCACCATCAAATAGACCAACGTAATACCAACATCCGACGACAATAGCTAAAATCAATATCACATACCTAACTACTCGATTCCAGCTTTGGCGCTGCTCTGACAATATGGCTTCGAAGTTCGTATTCATTGTAGAGACCTCAAAAAATTAGAACTTGGAAAAATCTAGCTTTAGCAAACTACCTAAATCACGCACGACATCGTAATCCTTATCTGTTACAGGCCCGAATCCTTCAGCCTTGAATGGTTTCAACACGTTCGGATCTTTCAAATCGAGGAAGGCAGCACGAATTTTTTCTTTAAGCTCTGGTTTTAAGTTAGAGCGCATAGCCCATGGGTACTGAGGAAACGGTTTTGACTCCGCTAAGACCTTCACTTTGTTTAGATCGATCAAGCCGCTCAGAACGAGCGATTTGAAAATGGGCTTGCTCAGACCACCGGCCTGCGCGTGTCCATTCTGAACTGCCATCGCCACTGCATCGTGAGCGCCTACGAAATGCTCCTTGTAATCCGTTCCGGCAAATAATCCTTTATCAGCAAGCATTGATTTGGGGATCAGGTGGCTGGATGTAGAGGCCTTGTCACCCCAGGCAACGGCTTTTTTCTTGATATCTGTGATGTTGTTGATGCCCGCCGCCTTATTCACAATTAGCACTGACTGATAAGTTGTTGTGCCTTTTTGTTGCATTGCTGCAAATGGTTCAATCTTACTTTTCTGTTTGGCCAATACATAAGACAAGGGCCCAAAATATGCAAGATCAATACGACCGAACCGCATTGCTTCAATCATTGATGAATAGTCAGTGGTAACAATAAGCTCAATCTTTTTGCCCAGAGCTTTTTCAAGATACATCTCTAGAGGCTTATTATTTTTAATGACGGTTGATGCATTTTCATCAGGCAAGAGAGCAACTTTTAATGTGCCGGGGTCAGGATTAGGTGCGGCATATGTGACACTACCTAAGAGGCTAAACAATATTAGAGCCAGTACAGCGAATAGCTTTTTCATGGTTATTTCTCCTCAGTTCTTAAGTTAAACAATGGTTATGAGTAATATTTGGAATGTTTGAATTCAATTGCGCTTTTTGTTCATAGAGTTCAGTTACATGCGTTTGTGTCAGAGCCGCTGGTATTGCATCGAACACAACCTTGCCATGAGCCAGACCGACGATTCGGTCAGCATAGCGTTTAGCGAGATCGACTTGATGTAGGCTGACTACAGCGGTTATGCCGTCTTCTTTGCATATCTGGTGTAAGAGCGCCAAGACTTTGTTGGCGGTTGCTGGATCAAGGCTTGCCACAGGCTCGTCTGCCAAAACAAGTGCCGGTCGCTGCGCTAATGCCCGAGCTATACCCACGCGTTGTTGCTGACCGCCACTTAACTCATCCACTCGTGAGAGTGCTTTGTGAAGTAGCCCAACGCGGTCAAGGCTGTGTAATCCAATAGATTGATCCTCCTTCGATAGAGGAAAAAGAGTACGAAGCGTCGAGTGATAACCTAGTCTACCCATTAGCACATTTTGCAAAACAGAAAGTCGACCAATTAATTGATGCTGCTGGAATATCATGCCAGTACGCCGACGATGCTCTTGCAATATTTTTTTGTCCAACAATGAACCTAACATTGTAATGTTTATATTGCCGTTAGTGGGTTTTTGCATCAGGTTAAGACAACGGAGCATTGTTGATTTGCCTGCACCAGAGGCACCGAGCAACACTGAAAACTGTCCCTGTTGAAACGTGAGTGAAGTTGGATGCAACGCAATCATTTGTCCGTACTGGACGGTAATATTTTGAAGTTGAATCATTGCTGCCAGACCCTCGTTGTTGTAATCAATCTTTATTTTTGATTACGAAATCAGATAATGAGGTGAGCATAACGACTCAATGTTACAGTTTTATTGCGAGCAATTAGCAATCGCACTCAAACGCTTGGCTATAAGACTTCCAATTGGTATGCAGTGAGGCGCCGGTAATTGGCGGAGCTAGCTGGGAGGGGTTTAGCAGGATTTTAAGGCACACCCTGGCGTCCGCTTCTGGCCGAACGCAGCTGGAAGGCTCAAAATAGGTCGAGACACATTAAAATTACGTC
>NZ_JBWZNA010000038.1:0-5514 GCF_056725885.1 Acinetobacter sp. GRABPA_MV_2 | reverse complement strand
ATCATTAAGAGAATTGAAGAACAACTTGTGTGGATTTTTACTGATTGATTAATCGAAATAATTTTCATTGATTGATTGGTTTAAATTACTCGAAGTTTATTTGAGCGAAATTTAAGTCAGTAATTGATGAGCCAGAATTGGCACCTTGTCTATAATAAGGTGCAAAATGATTTTAACTGAAGAGTTTGATCATGGCTCAGATTGAACGCTGGCGGCAGGCTTAACACATGCAAGTCGAGCGGAGAGAGGTAGCTTGCTACTGATCTTAGCGGCGGACGGGTGAGTAATGCTTAGGAATCTGCCTATTAGTGGGGGACAACATTTCGAAAGGAATGCTAATACCGCATACGTCCTACGGGAGAAAGCAGGGGATCTTCGGACCTTGCGCTAATAGATGAGCCTAAGTCGGATTAGCTAGTTGGTGGGGTAAAGGCCTACCAAGGCGACGATCTGTAGCGGGTCTGAGAGGATGATCCGCCACACTGGGACTGAGACACGGCCCAGACTCCTACGGGAGGCAGCAGTGGGGAATATTGGACAATGGGCGCAAGCCTGATCCAGCCATGCCGCGTGTGTGAAGAAGGCCTTATGGTTGTAAAGCACTTTAAGCGAGGAGGAGGCTACTTTAGATAATACCTAGAGATAGTGGACGTTACTCGCAGAATAAGCACCGGCTAACTCTGTGCCAGCAGCCGCGGTAATACAGAGGGTGCAAGCGTTAATCGGATTTACTGGGCGTAAAGCGCGCGTAGGCGGCTAATTAAGTCAAATGTGAAATCCCCGAGCTTAACTTGGGAATTGCATTCGATACTGGTTAGCTAGAGTGTGGGAGAGGATGGTAGAATTCCAGGTGTAGCGGTGAAATGCGTAGAGATCTGGAGGAATACCGATGGCGAAGGCAGCCATCTGGCCTAACACTGACGCTGAGGTGCGAAAGCATGGGGAGCAAACAGGATTAGATACCCTGGTAGTCCATGCCGTAAACGATGTCTACTAGCCGTTGGGGCCTTTGAGGCTTTAGTGGCGCAGCTAACGCGATAAGTAGACCGCCTGGGGAGTACGGTCGCAAGACTAAAACTCAAATGAATTGACGGGGGCCCGCACAAGCGGTGGAGCATGTGGTTTAATTCGATGCAACGCGAAGAACCTTACCTGGCCTTGACATAGTAAGAACTTTCCAGAGATGGATTGGTGCCTTCGGGAACTTACATACAGGTGCTGCATGGCTGTCGTCAGCTCGTGTCGTGAGATGTTGGGTTAAGTCCCGCAACGAGCGCAACCCTTTTCCTTATTTGCCAGCGAGTAATGTCGGGAACTTTAAGGATACTGCCAGTGACAAACTGGAGGAAGGCGGGGACGACGTCAAGTCATCATGGCCCTTACGGCCAGGGCTACACACGTGCTACAATGGTCGGTACAAAGGGTTGCTACCTAGCGATAGGATGCTAATCTCAAAAAGCCGATCGTAGTCCGGATTGGAGTCTGCAACTCGACTCCATGAAGTCGGAATCGCTAGTAATCGCGGATCAGAATGCCGCGGTGAATACGTTCCCGGGCCTTGTACACACCGCCCGTCACACCATGGGAGTTTGTTGCACCAGAAGTAGCTAGCCTAACTGCAAAGAGGGCGGTTACCACGGTGTGGCCGATGACTGGGGTGAAGTCGTAACAAGGTAGCCGTAGGGGAACCTGCGGCTGGATCACCTCCTTAACGAAAGATTGACGATTGGTAAGAATCCACAACAAGTTGTTCTTCATAGATGTATCTGAGGGTCTGTAGCTCAGTTGGTTAGAGCACACGCTTGATAAGCGTGGGGTCACAAGTTCAAGTCTTGTCAGACCCACCATGACTTTGACTGGTTGAAGTTATAGATAAAAGATACATGACTGATGATGTAAGCTGGGGACTTAGCTTAGTTGGTAGAGCGCCTGCTTTGCACGCAGGAGGTCAGGAGTTCGACTCTCCTAGTCTCCACCAGAACTTAAGAGAAGTTCGGATTACAGAAATTAGTAAATAGAGATTTAGATCTTGGTTTATTAACTTCTGTGATTTAAGTATCACGGTATTAAGCATGACCTGACGAAGGCATGTTTATTCATTAACAGATTGGCAAAATTGAGTCTGAAATAAATTGTTCACTCAAGAGTTTAGATTAAGCAATTAATCTGAATGAATTGAGAACTAGCAAATTAACTGAATCAAGCGTTTTGGTATATGAATTTAGATTGAAGCTGTACAGTGTTTAAATACACAGTACTCTAAACTGAAATGTTGAAGTTACTAACTTGTAGGTAACATCGACTGTTTGGGGTTGTATAGTCAAGTAATTAAGTGCATGTGGTGGATGCCTTGGCAGTCAGAGGCGATGAAAGACGTGATAGCCTGCGAAAAGCTCCGGGGAGGCGGCAAATATCCTTTGATCCGGAGATTTCTGAATGGGGGAACCCACCTACTTTAAGGTAGGTATTGCAACATGAATACATAGTGTTGCAAGGCGAACGAGGGGAAGTGAAACATCTCAGTACCCTTAGGAAAAGAAATCAATTGAGATTCCCTCAGTAGCGGCGAGCGAACGGGGATCAGCCCATTAAGTTATGTGTGTTTTAGTGGAACGCTCTGGGAAGTGCGAACGTAGAGGGTGATATTCCCGTACACGAAAGGGCACACATAATGATGACGAGTAGGGCGAGGCACGTGAAACCTTGTCTGAATATGGGGGGACCATCCTCCAAGGCTAAATACTCCTGACTGACCGATAGTGAACCAGTACCGTGAGGGAAAGGCGAAAAGAACCCCTGTGAGGGGAGTGAAATAGATCCTGAAACCGCATGCATACAAGCAGTGGGAGCACCTTCGTGGTGTGACTGCGTACCTTTTGTATAATGGGTCAGCGACTTATATTCAGTAGCGAGGTTAACCGTATAGGGGAGCCGTAGAGAAATCGAGTCTTAATAGGGCGTTTAGTTGCTGGGTATAGACCCGAAACCAGGCGATCTATCCATGAGCAGGTTGAAGGTTGGGTAACACTAACTGGAGGACCGAACCCACTGTCGTTGAAAAGCCAGGGGATGACTTGTGGATAGGGGTGAAAGGCTAATCAAGCCTGGTGATAGCTGGTTCTCCCCGAAAGCTATTTAGGTAGCGCCTCGGACGAATACCATAGGGGGTAGAGCACTGTTTCGGCTAGGGGGTCATCCCGACTTACCAAACCGATGCAAACTCCGAATACCTATGAGTACTATCCGGGAGACAGACTGCGGGTGCTAACGTCCGTAGTCAAGAGGAAAACAATCCAGACCGCCAGCTAAGGCCCCAAAATCATAGTTAAGTGGGAAACGATGTGGGAAGGCATAGACAGCTAGGAGGTTGGCTTAGAAGCAGCCACCCTTTAAAGAAAGCGTAATAGCTCACTAGTCGAGTCGGCCTGCGCGGAAGATGTAACGGGGCTAAAACTATGTGCCGAAGCTGCGGATTTGACATTAGTCAAGTGGTAGGGGAGCGTTCTGTAAGCCGATGAAGGTGTATTGAGAAGTATGCTGGAGGTATCAGAAGTGCGAATGCTGACGTGAGTAACGACAAAACGGGTGAAAAACCCGTTCGCCGAAAGACCAAGGGTTCCAGTCCAACGTTAATCGGGGCTGGGTGAGTCGACCCCTAAGGCGAGGCCGAAAGGCGTAGTCGATGGGAAATTGGTTAATATTCCAATACTTCTGTGTAATGCGATGAGAGGACGGAGAAGGTTAAGTCAGCCTGGCGTTGGTTGTCCAGGTGGAAGGATGTAGGTATGTATCTTAGGCAAATCCGGGGTACTCTATACTGAGATCCGATAGCAAGCTGTACTTGTACAGTGAAGTGGCTGATACCATGCTTCCAGGAAAAGTCTCTAAGCTTCAGTTACACAGGAATCGTACCCGAAACCGACACAGGTGGTCAGGTCGAGTAGACCAAGGCGCTTGAGAGAACTCTGCTGAAGGAACTAGGCAAAATGGTACCGTAACTTCGGGAGAAGGTACGCTGTTGTTGGTGATGGAACTTGCTTCCTGAGCTGACGACAGCCGCAGAAACCAGGCCGCTGCAACTGTTTATTAAAAACATAGCACTCTGCAAACACGAAAGTGGACGTATAGGGTGTGATGCCTGCCCGGTGCTGGAAGGTTAATTGATGGGGTTAGCGTAAGCGAAGCTCTTGATCGAAG
Source organism: Acinetobacter sp. GRABPA_MV_2 (assembly GCF_056725885.1). Taxonomy (NCBI): domain Bacteria; kingdom Pseudomonadati; phylum Pseudomonadota; class Gammaproteobacteria; order Moraxellales; family Moraxellaceae; genus Acinetobacter; species Acinetobacter sp. GRABPA_MV_2. Next base: position 1,317 of record NZ_JBWZNA010000038.1, on the reverse strand, counting down.
CCCCAGTAAACGGCGGCCGTAACTATAACGGTCCTAAGGTAGCGAAATTCCTTGTCGGGTAAGTTCCGACCTGCACGAATGGCATAATGATGGCGGCGCTGTCTCCAGCAGAGGCTCAGTGAAATCGAAATCGCTGTGAAGATGCAGTGTACCCGCGGCTAGACGGAAAGACCCCGTGAACCTTTACTGCAGCTTGACACTGAACTTTGACCTTACTTGTGTAGGATAGGTGGGAGGCTTTGAAGTTGGAACGCTAGTTCCAATGGAGCCGTCCTTGAAATACCACCCTGGTAATGTTGAGGTTCTAACTCTGTCCCGTTATCCGGGACGAGGACCGTGTCTGGTGGGTAGTTTGACTGGGGCGGTCTCCTCCTAAAGAGTAACGGAGGAGTACGAAGGTGCGCTCAGCGTGGTCGGAAATCACGCGTAGAGTATAAAGGCAAAAGCGCGCTTAACTGCGAGACCCACAAGTCGAGCAGGTACGAAAGTAGGTCTTAGTGATCCGGTGGTTCTGTATGGAAGGGCCATCGCTCAACGGATAAAAGGTACTCTGGGGATAACAGGCTGATACCGCCCAAGAGTTCATATCGACGGCGGTGTTTGGCACCTCGATGTCGGCTCATCTCATCCTGGGGCTGAAGCAGGTCCCAAGGGTATGGCTGTTCGCCATTTAAAGAGGTACGCGAGCTGGGTTTAGAACGTCGTGAGACAGTTCGGTCCCTATCTACCGTGGGCGCTGGAAATTTGAGAGGATCTGCTCCTAGTACGAGAGGACCAGAGTGGACGAACCTCTGGTGTACCGGTTGTGACGCCAGTCGCATCGCCGGGTAGCTATGTTCGGAAGGGATAACCGCTGAAAGCATCTAAGCGGGAAGCCTACCTCAAGATAAGATTTCCCTAGGAATTTATTCCTCTAAAGAGCCGTTCGAGACTAGGACGTTGATAGGTTGGATGTGGAAGCATAGTGATATGTGAAGCTGACCAATACTAATTGCTCGTGAGGCTTGACTATACAACACCCAAGCAGTTGTATATGAAGCATCAATCGATTCATAAACATGCAAAGCAACTTGATTTAGTTAAACACTTAGCTAAAATGAACAACGAAAAATCAGATCAATCAGCCCATCTGTAAAGATTTGGAAAACGCAACGTGTCACACAGTGAATAAAACGAAGCAAGTATCCATACCAGTTGTGCTGGCGACCATAGCAAGAGTGAACCACCTGATCCCTTCCCGAACTCAGAAGTGAAACCTCTTAGCGCTGATGGTAGTGTGGGGTTACCCATGTGAGAGTAAGTCATCGCCAGCTCATT
>NZ_JBWZNA010000037.1:0-5800 GCF_056725885.1 Acinetobacter sp. GRABPA_MV_2 | reverse complement strand
TCTATACAAAATTGATGAAAATCTTTTAGGCGACCAAAACGGTATTCTGCTGTTTGGTGCATCTTACGAGAGGTTTTTCCTTTAACAGCTTCACGTTGAGTTGCTTGTGCATCTCGTTCACTGCTATATTTCAACAACTGTCGATATAAATCTTCATAATCATCAATGGATTGTTGCTTTAAATCCAATTTATTAAGCCAAATTTCAAATATAAATTCTTTAGCAAATGATCCTAAGTAGCTTTCAATAGTCGATAATTGAAGCCCTCTTTTTTTTAAATGCACTAACCAGTGAATTAAGCGTAATTGGGCTTCAATTAAAGACTTTTCTTCCGTATTTGCATCACGCATCTTCTTCTCTAACACCCTTCTGATTTCTTGCCAAAAACGTAGCGTGCGTTCTTCTTTATTCCTCTTTTTATCTAAGCGCTCAACTTTTTGAACTTTACGTTTCTTTTGATCAAACAACATCAACTCATACGGAATCGTTTGTAATTTGCTTTGAGCCGTCGGAACTTCAGGATGTAACTGCTCTTGTTCAAAATGAATAGGGCTATTCTCTAGTTCCATGACTTGATTACGTTCATTACTCCATAGCAATCTAAATTCGGATGGCCGTAAGGCGACAGTATTAATCTCTTGCTGAAGTACATTACTTAAAAATATATCTAGGCTAAGGTTTGGATTAAATTCAAGTACCATTTGCACATCATTAAATGCACGAAATCCACGGCGTTTAATTTGATATTGCAGATCGCCCAAACTTTTGTTTCGTCCCATGCGACTCAAGCTTTCCAGAATACAATCTTCAATTGATTGTTGCAGACGATATTCTTTATGAGTAGCTTTCAACTTTTTTAAATATTGCAAGATGAACTGAGCATATGAGTTAAAAAAAACATGCTTCCATTGGTACAACTTTCTCTGTTCTACATCGTTGCCATATTGAGAGTTTTCAACACGATAATGTAGTAACAATGGATTAGTGATTTTTTTGTAGTCCGAATGGTATAACCGAAAACAATTCAGATCTGTACCAAGCTCAACGGCCTCGTGCAATTGCTGCTGAATAGCAACCAGATGCTGTTCATCTGCACAGCCTGAAATATATATAAAACTTAAGCATAAATCCCCCCACAAATATTTAGGGTCATCCCAATATCCAAGTGAATCTTTCCAATATGCTTTCAAAGCGTTGACTACCTGGGCATGTAACTGCCCTTGTTTTAACCGTGACTCCGTACTCTCAATTTTTCTAGGCAGTACGATCCGTTTAGTATGTGGATTTAGCTTAATTCTGTATGATTTTTTATCTACATTCTGGTTGAATTGCTTCCTTCTTTTATTAAATTCATCTTCAGTAAATTGCATCAGTTTTGATTGTTCGTCTCGGCTCAACTTTTGACTCAAACAATCAACACTATCTTTAATGTCATGCCATTTTTCAGCGATCTGCTGATCAAGTTTTTGCTGCATTTCTTTCGTCAATACTTCAGGTGGAGAAGGCTGTCTATCTAGCGACTTTTTCACCATTTTATGAATATCAACAAATAGATCATCTAGTTGTGGTTTTATTAGTTCTTTGATTTTTTGCATACAACTATTTTCGCTCTAAGTGTTTAATCGATAAAGATTTGACATTATCTTGCAATTGCTGGCGGGCTTGCTGTACATAGACATTCGGGATAAGTGAAGAATGCGGATGAAAAGCCTCTCGGTCACGTTGGTCATGACCATACAGGGCCTGAATTAAGTGAAAAGCTAATGCTGGTTTACCCTCTTGCTGCTCATGCATCAAAAAGTTCATGTCAAAATGACGTAACCAATTCGAATACATATTCTTTGGAAAGACTCCTTGCATATATGAATTCACCCATTTTCTCGATAAAGGGATTAACTTAATTTTCCTGCTCTGCCATTCTTTGACAGTTATCGGCAAGATATCTTTACTAAAAATGACCTTACCAAAAAGATCATTTACAGTTATCTTCTTCTTTGCAAAGACTTGTCTAAAAAATGAACCGTACGCTTCAATAATTTGTTCTAAAAAGGCAGTGTAATTTTGCAGTGTTTTTATGAAAAAATCAGATAAAGGGATAAAACGACCATCTTTTCTTGCTTTACTATTTTTTTTATCATTCACATATAAAAGCTTGAGCTCAACACAATAATCATCCAAATTCCCCAACAGGTTTTTTTTAGGCCGACTTGCCAAACTCAACAAACTGATATGCCACATCCAACACGCATATGCATTAAGTTGATTAATAATGTGCTTATCTTCTTGGATGTTTTCGTGACAATGTCTATGTAAAATATGGAATTGCTCTTTCACAAAATTGGGTTCAAGTGCCAGTTGGCTCCCTATCCTTCCTATAGATAATGCAGATTGCACTTTGAATTGTTGTTGCAATATTTTTAGTTCAGCCGTGTCTTCAGTAAAATGTGTGGAATGTGGTGTAAGTGCTTTTTCTAAAAAGGCTAGATATGTGCTACTGAGTTGAGTTTTCGGTAGCCCGCCATAATAGATACCAGGCATGTGATGCTGACTATCCCGCCCAGCAATTACATGAGCAAGATATTCATTATATGTTTCATAATATATATGAAAATATAATTGAGCCTGCAGTTTTTCTACAGTGATCGAACCTACAAACCGATTATCAAGCCAATTCTTAAGTTTCGTATTAATGTGTGTTGATGAAATTAGTGGATTCGATGCTTGTTCTATATAGTCAAACCAAGCAGAAGGTAAATGTAGTTGATGTGTCATCACTTCATTCCACCGCACATGATTTAAGCTCTTAATCTTCTGCTCTGTAATTTTAAGATTTAATTTGAGTAAATATTCGCGACGTCTACTTGAACCATTCTGGATCAAAATTCCATCTTGAATAAGCTCGTTAAAATCCATCAGTGCTATGGGAGATAATCCAGTCAAAAGTGACAATAAACATGCTGCAGCGATTGCAGCATCCCTCCAGTGCCCGGATAACTCGGTTCTCAACACATAAACAATTTGCTTCAGTATATCTGGCGCCAAATAATGTGGATTTGTAACAAAAGGAGCATGACGGCGCTGGCGATGCCGCATTAGATGCGTCGCATTATCGCTGAGTATATAATTTAAATTTTTAGACTTTTCATCTTCTGAATAAAACTCCATTTCAGGATCTAATAGATCAACTTCACCCTCTTCATCTTTGTGAAGAGCGGCATCATAAATACTGATCTTTGCGTTATGTCCAATATCTACTTGCTTACCCGTTTTAATTTCACGAAATTTTTTGAGTTCATTTTTCGTCGGCCATTGCAAAACTTTGCTTTTTTTTGACTTACGCTGACGATGAACAACACGACGATCATCGAGTCTTTTAAAAATTATTAATAGAGCCGATAAATACTCTATGGCTTGTACTTTTTTGAAATTTTTAATATTAAAAAGTTGATTACGATCCTCTTTTTTCAAATTACGTTCGTACGTGACATAACAATTTAGCAGCTTACTACATTCATGAAATAATTCAGCATTATTAGAATCCAGCACATATCGTGAGACATAGCGTAGGAGGTCACAAACATGTTTTTGCTTATTCTCAGCTTTATCAATTTTTGCAAATTCTTGATACTGCCGATATGTTAAAAAACTCGCTTGTAGAATCAAATAACGTTGCGATGACAGCTCTTGTGTATTACTAGTATCTGGACATGCAAAATAACTTAAAGAAGCTAGAAAATAATATTTACCTAATTGTCTAGAGCTAGATATATACCCATATATCTGTTGCGCTTCCTTATATAGAGCGTGGGCTTTTTCACGTAAATCATCTGATAGATCGACAAATTGTGTATTCACAACATCATCATGTAATAGACAATAATCTTGTTTAAATTTTTCTGCTAAATCTAAGAATTGCTCTTCTGTTTCAATCTTTGGCATATTCGCTTTCGCTTAATTTTTTATCAAATTGCATTGGTTAAATTCATTACGATCTGAACAATTTTGTAAAAGTTGATCTTTTATTGAACTTTTTGTCAGCTTAAAAAATCTAGCAAAAAATTTAGCATCTAGCTCTTTCTGAGCTTTTCTCTCAAAGCACAAGTGTTGCTGTGATTTTTCGATAAAATCATCAAGATTATGTATCAACTGTAAGATTGCAACATAATTAGAATGTACACGTAAGCATGGCTCCGTTTGCATTAATAGCAATATTTTTTGCCAAATTTTCACATAGATTATTTTGAACTTTGCTTGTACTACTACTTTCTGGCTCTGTTTAATCTTTTTGATTTTCAGTAGTTCTGAGTTAATTTTTACTATCTTAAATTGAACATTTTGTCGCTCAAAGCAAAAGGGCATGATAAATTGCCCCATAAATATCTCTATATTTTTTACTAAATAGTCAAATTTTAACATTTTTATCGATATAAAAAATGAGCATATCTTTGTATATTAAAATTCATTTAATTTATCAACTAAATTTTCTCAAAATTACAATTATCAACAAATACATATGGTTTACTTATCATGGGTGGTCTAAATTTTAAAAATTCTTCCACTTTTTTTTAGTTTTCTGTTATTACATGAAACAATACCGTTGTATTACATTTTGAAATGCTGTGTATGCAGCATTGATCAAAAAGATTCTCTGCTATACTTACTTCACGTGTAGCATCAATGGAGTTTCGAAATGCTCAGAACCACTGAACAGAAAAAAAAATATATTCAAGCGACACGTGCGCAAAACTATCAAGCCAGCCTAAAGCTTGAAGGCATTACAACGACAGCTCAAACAACTCAACAAAGTAAAGCTGAAATCTTGCAAAAATATAAGAAGTATTCGCAACCCGAAACTTAGTCAGGTGCATGTATGGATAAATATGGGGAAATGGGTGACAGCCTGTATTGTTACCCTGGCACAAATATCCTAAAGAACAAACTCAATATTCATGATGAACAAATTTTAGAACAAGCTGAACTAGAACTGTCTGGATTGGCAAGTAACTTAATTGAATATGCTGAACCACCTTACGACTTACAATACTTAAAATCAATTCATGCGCAGCTCTTTGGCGACTTATACGACTGGGCAGGAAAGTTAAGACAAATCGTATTTCCAAAGGTGACACCCGTTTTTGTAATTTTTTCCCGTATTGAAATTGAAACCAATAAATTACTTAAATCACTTCAAGAAAAAAAGTACTTTCAAGGCTTAGTACCACAATAACTAATTCCTCAACTTGCCGACTTGTATTGTGAGCTTAATGTCATACACCCATTCCGTGAAGGTAATGGACGTACACAACGGATTTTCTTTGAGCATCTGATTGCTCATTGTGGTTATGGTATTGATTGGTCTCGCATTGACTCTCAACAACAATGGATTCAAGCCAATATTGAAGGTTTTTATGGTAATTTAAATCCATTAATTAAGATTTTTGAAATATGCTTTATTCAAAATACCTAAAATTTAAGTAGTCGAAGCCCACAATCCTTAATGAGCCATCATCTTTGCTTCAATCCACTGATTAATTTCCCAAATAAACCAACAAACACGATTCTTAGAAATCTTAATACTCTTCGGGTAATTTAGGATCGTAATATTCAGATTACTTATCCAGAATTGAATAGATCGTTAACTTAGATAGACTTTTAAGCAATGTAACTTGCCGCATGTTTATCAACATATGTCTCAAAAAAGTCTGCCCATACATAGATTTATGGCGTTTAGTGCTTAAATTTCAGATTAATCTTCGTCTGATGACCTGAATGGATGTTACAGATTACATGCAGGTGAATT
>NZ_JBWZNA010000036.1:0-9211 GCF_056725885.1 Acinetobacter sp. GRABPA_MV_2 | reverse complement strand
TAACTGAAGACATTGACGGTGGATGGGCTGCAATGGGAATTAAAACCTCTACAGAGTTCACAGCGGGTTGCAAGCGTTGGGTTGAGTTGAGGTTATCGGATTGGAAGTGGAGGGCTGCCATATGATTGCCATCTCTGACATAGCGTTTTAAGGTATTTTTCTAGGGCGTATTGATGTTTCAACGTATTAACAATCATACGAACAACCTCATTCTCTCAGGTCATTTTCTTCTTGCCGATGGGTGATTTTTCGCCGATAAGCACTTGGTGATACACCAAACCAGCGTTTAAACGCGCGCCGAAAATTAGCAGAGTCGTGGTAATTCAGTAAGCTGGCAATTGCCTCGACCGATATTTGAGGGTCATGTAAATAACTACTGGCTTTCTCAGATAAAATCCGATCTCGAATCAGCCGGTAACTCGTGTTCTCTTTGACCAGACGTCTGGCCAGCGTACGCTTATTCATAAACAAGGCTGCAGCCAGATCCTCTTCACTCAGTTGCCCGAGCGGATAGGACAGCATGGCTTTTTGCACTTGGTAGGTGGTGCTGTGTTGTTGGGTCTTGAGCCGGTTGAGGATCATTTCGCATTGTTGCATCGCCAGCAGATAGCTATCGTGCTGCGCGGATGCATTGGCAATCAAGCACAACTCGGTCGGCACTCGGATCGACAGTTGTGGCTGATCAAACTGATAGGTACCGGCAAGATAATCCGCGTAACAGGCATGATGATCGGGGGCGGGATGGCTAAACTGAATCACCGCCTCGGTCAGCGGTCGTCCAACAATAAATTCGGCACATTCCGAAAAAATCACCGCAACAGTTTCGGACAGTAGCCGATGTACTGCATGACTCAAGGTCTGCTCAAAGAAAATCAAGCAGGTCGTCCACTCAGCATTGGTGTGTGTTTCGAGCCTAATCAAACTCATACGGGTCGGCAAAAAAGTTTGAAACGCTTGTAACACGGCCAATAAGTTCGGGCTGCTATTGATTAAAAAGCCCATCGAGCCATGTGTTGACGGCGTGAGCCGCTGCCCTAAACGCAAGCCAAACTGATCGGATGCGGACAACTCCAAGCTATTTTGTAAGATTTGAATCTGTTGGCTGGCCGTGATCATCGTGTCGTCACGCATCAGTTGTTCAGCGGTCAGCGTGGTGAATTTTAATAGTTTAGGTAGGTCACGCGCCTGCAAGTCCAGCTCTAGGCCAATCAGACGGGTATAGCTACAGGGGATATTAGCAGATTCACTTGTACTGGCGAGACCAGTCAGCAGACTTGGATGCAACATGGCTCAAACACCTCAATAACAGACCAGTATGAAAGAACATCGACTAGAAAAATGCAATCGACGATGGGGCTACAGCGCCATAATCGTCTTTTAATGACCCTATATTGTCAACAAGAGACCTGTAAGCAGTATGGATACATGTCTATTATGAGTAAAGAGGGATGGCTATTTTCATCGGCGTCACCAGCAACCGTATACCACACAGGAGTAGTAATAATGGGTCAAATTACATTGATCGAGTATGACGGTACCGCCACCGTACTTGACATCGAAGCGGGCAAGTCGCTGATGCAACTGGCTATCGATCACGGCGTATCCGGCATTGATGGAGATTGCGGTGGCGAATGTGCTTGTGGAACCTGTCATGTGATCGTTGACGGTGCTTGGCTGGCGGCGACAGGACAGCCCAATGACGAAGAGGCGCGCATGCTAGAGATGGTACCAGAAGGTACGGCGTCGTCTCGTTTGGCGTGCCAGATTCAATTGTCCGATGCAATGGATGGCATGGTGGTGCATTTGCCTGAGTTTCAAATGTAGTGACGGCAGATTTCAACAGCTGTTAAGCATCATCATTGAGGAATGAATCATGAAAAACATGCAAGCCACACTAAACCAAATTTCAGCCCTGCTGCCGATACCCATGCATTTACAAGTGAAAGGCATGCAGGTGTTCCAAAAGGTCAAGCAACGGGTGACACAGGCGCAACCGTTCCCTGATTTTGTAGAAAAGCCAATCCCCGATGTTGCCACGCTCAAGCTCGAAGACATCGATATGAGCAATCCGTTTTTATATCGACAGCATCAATGGCAGTCATACTTTAAGCGGCTACGCGACGAGCGTCCTGTTCATTACCAAAAAAGCAGTCCATTCGGTGCATTTTGGTCGATTACCCGTTATGACGATATTGTGTTCGTGGACAAATCCCACGAGCTGTTTTCGGCGGAACCGGTGATTGTGATTGGCAAGCCGCCCGCCGGACTGGATGTGGAAATGTTTATTGCAATGGATCCGCCTAAGCACGATGTGCAGCGTCAAGCGGTACAAGGTGTGGTCGCACCGAAAAATTTAAAAGAAATGGAAGGGCTGATCCGCAGTCGGGTACAAGAGATTTTGGATGATTTGCCGCTCGATACGCCGTTTGATTGGGTGGAGCGGGTGTCCAAAGAAATCACCGCACGCATGCTGGCGACCTTGTTAGATTTTCCGTATGAACAGCGGCACAAGCTGGTGTACTGGTCTGATACGTTGGCGGGCAGCGCAGAAGCCACGGGCGGTGAGATTAGCGACAACGATGTGCTTTTTAATGCCGCCGCTGATATGGCCAAGCAGTTTGCCGCGCTGTGGCATGCCAAGGCGGCTCAGCAAGCGGCAGGTGAGCCGATGGGATTTGATTTGATTAGCTTAATGCTGAGCAATGACGATACCAAGGATTTGATTCACCGTCCGATGGAGTTTTTGGGCAATTTGGCCTTGCTGATTGTCGGTGGGAATGACACCACGCGGAACTCCATGACCGGCGGGGTATATGCGCTGAACCTGTTTCCTGAGCAGTTTGTCAAACTGAAAAACCAACCGAGCCTGATTCCAAATATGGTGTCCGAGATCATTCGCTGGCAGACCCCACTGGCGTATATGCGTCGCATCGCCAAGCAAGACATCGAGATGCACGGCCAAACCATCCGTAAGGGCGACAAGATCTTAATGTGGTATGCCTCGGGCAATCGTGACGAGCGGGTGATTGAACAGCCAGATGCGTTTTTGATTGATCGTAAAGGTGCACGCAATCATTTGTCATTTGGCTTTGGTGTGCATCGCTGTATGGGCAATCGCTTGGCCGAGATGCAGTTGCGGATTCTGTGGGAGGAGTTATTGCTTCGCTTCGACAATATTGAGGTATTGGGTGAGCCAGAGTTGGTGCAGTCTAACTTTGTGCGCGGCTATGCCAAGATGATGGTCAAACTGACTGCCAAAGCGTAGGTATCAAAATAGGCGACAGAGGCATTTTGCAACTGTCGTCGGCAACAATTGATGCTGTGCATCAACCATGAACTGAGTGAATTCATATGCAAACAATCGTCATCATTGGCGCAAGTCATGCTGCGGCGCAGTTGGCGGCAAGTCTGCGGCCAGATGGCTGGCAGGGCGAGATTGTGGTGATCGGCGATGAGCCGTATTTGCCGTATCATCGACCGCCGTTGTCCAAGACCTTTTTATGCGGTGCACAACTGGTCGATGAGTTATTGATTCGGCCAGCCGCTTTTTATCAAAAAAATCAGATCGAATTTCGGCACGGGCGGGTGGTTGCGATTGATCGGGCAGCGCGCAGCGTGACACTACAAGATGGCAGTACGCTTGCGTATGACCAGTTGGCGCTGTGTACCGGTGCACGAGTCAGGACGGTGTCGCTGGCTGGGTCTGATTTGGCAGGTGTGCATTATCTTAGAAATATCAGCGATGTACAGGCTATCCAGCCATTTGTACAACCCAACGGCAAAGCAGTGGTGATCGGTGGTGGCTATATCGGTCTTGAAACAGCCGCCGCATTGACCGAGCAGGGCATGCAGGTGGTGGTCTTGGAAGCCGCCGAGCGGATTTTGCAGCGGGTAACTGCACCGGAAGTGTCGGACTTTTATACGCGGATTCATCGCGAACAGGGTGTGACGATTCATACCGGTGTGTCGGTCACGGCGATCACGGGTGAGGGGCGGGCGCAAGCGGTGCTGTGTGCCGATGGTTCGATGTTCGATGCAGATCTGGTGATCATCGGGGTCGGGGTTGTACCGAATATCGAGTTGGCGCTGGACGCGGGCTTGCAGGTGGACAATGGTATTGTGATTGATGAGTATTGCCGTACCAGTGCGCCAGAGATTGTGGCCATCGGGGATTGTGCCAATGCGTTTAATCCGATTTATCAGCGGCGGATGCGCTTGGAGTCGGTACCAAACGCCAATGAACAGGCCAAAATTGCCTCGGCGACCTTGTGTGGCTTACAGCGGACCTCGAAGAGTTTGCCTTGGTTTTGGTCAGATCAGTATGATCTAAAGTTGCAGATTGCGGGACTCAGTCAGGGGTATGATCAGATCGTGATTCGGGGTGATGTGCAGCAAAGGCGTAGCTTTGCAGCGTTTTATTTGCAGGCGGGTCGCCTGATTGCGGCGGATTGTGTGAATCGTCCGCAGGAGTTTATGCTAAGCAAAAAGCTGATCACGGCTGGTACGGCGGTCGATCCACTGCGGTTGGCGGATGAGTCGATTGCGGTACAGGCGTTGATGGGGTAGCTTAAAACTACATCAGGCTAGATTTGCATTACGCTGATTCAGATGTTAATCAGAATGGCATCGATAGATACCTGTGAGAGCAAGTCAGGTGCAGCTTTGGCTTTGTGTAATTCACCACCCGTGATCGCAAACACGATGGGTAATCCATACCCATCTACGGCAAGATGGATCTTACTTGTCTTGCTACCTCGACTTAAGCCAATCGCCTCCTGATCGTGAGTTGCAGCACGTGCATTATGTTGATGTGCCTTGACGTAATTGCTATCCATAACCCCTACTCTATATCAGAGTCAGTAGATAAAACCCTGAGTATGCTTTGGAAAAAACCTTTTGCTGACCAGTCGTTGTATCTTTTGTAGAGATTAGGCTGCTGACCAAACTCAGTCAGGAGGTAGGTCTAGCCATGGACATTTCACCCACATTCTGTAGAGCATGGCTTCTACGGTGAGCCGTAAATTTGGTTTGTGATCAATGTCCTGTTGCTTGAGCATAGGAGAAATCTTTGCTCAATGTTGGTCGTTCAGCATAAAGCGTGGCATGGTGGACTCGGATGGGGAGAGCTTTAATTCTCTGAGTCTGCCTCCAATTTGCAATCAATATTTTCAAACGTCAACACACTCTAATGTAAAAAAACTAACATTAAAAAAACACCTCTGCCAAAAGGTCTGGTAGCTATATTCGATGTCAAAGATGATCTGGCTCACCTGCTGCGTTGTTAACTCATTCTATCAAATTTTGAGGACAGGCTTGACATTTGGTCAATCGACCAATATATATTCAAAATATGCATTTGGTCATTTGACCAATACCCGTTGAATTCTTGTGTGATATTTGCTGTGCCTGACCAAGGTGAAAAATATTGCTCAAGGTCAAATGTGATAGCAGGTTTACAGACATTCGATGCCTTTACAAGGAAACTCTCGCCATGACTCATATGATCAATATCCAGCCACGTAAGCCGCGGTTTGATTTAAGTGATGTTCCAGTTTTTTGGAACGACGGTGACCCGGTGTTAACACGCTTCTTTGATGCACTTTCTATTCACTTCCCCGATGGAGAGCGTTTTTTTATTCAGTCGGTGCGTAACTATCAGGATCTGGTCACAGATCCTAAACTGAGAGAAGATATCAAAAACTTTTTTCGCCAAGAAGCGCAACATGGCATTGTGCATGACCAGTATAATGCGGTGATGCAGTCGCAAGGCATTCATGTCGAAAAGGTCATCGCAAGATTCAAATTATTTATTCGGCTCTCCCAAAAACACCTGCCCGCCAAGTATCTGTTGGCCATGACAGCTGCCTTTGAACATATTACTGCTGTACTAGGCGAGGGTGCTATGGAGGGTGAGGGTGAGATGTTCAAGAATGCTCATCCCGCAATGCGTGCCATGTTCATGTGGCATGGGGTAGAAGAAGTCGAACACAAAACAGTAGCCTTTGATGTTTACGAAACAGCGGCAGGTGGGGGGTATTTCACCCGCGCATCTGCTTTGATTATCGGAACGCTACTGGTACATGCGGTGGTTGGCTCAGTTCTTTGGCATATGTTGAAAATTGACAAACTACAAGGTCAGCCATTGGTGCTTGCTAAGGGATTTTATCGCCTCTATGGACCACGTGGCCTGATTACCAGACTTATTCCACGCTATCTGGACTGGTTTAAGCCAGGTTTCCATCCTAGCGACACCGAAATCCCAGAAAAGGTTAATTCTTGGCTGGCTGAATATGATAAGCATCAAGACCCTATGGAAGCGTCACGAATTGTTTTTAATGTCCCCATTGCAAAAGCTGTATAGATCAGGAGAGACCGTGAAAGACTCGACTCGACTTGACCAAGTCGAGTAACCTGTCTTATTGATATAATGTTATGAGTCAAACTATGTTGAGTAGTGAATCTACGCGAGTCGAAGTTGCTGACCGCGAGAGAGTATTAGCCGCTTCTGCCAAGCTGTTTCGAGAAAAGGGTTTTGAGCGTACCAGTGTGCGAGAAATTGCCAGTGCTTGTGGTATTCTTCCAGGCAGTCTGCATTACCGCTATCGTAGTAAAGACGATATTTTGGTTGATATGATGCGGCTTGCTATTGAGAGAACTATTTACAGGATTGTTGAGGCGACTTCCGCGATTCAAGATCCACTCAAAAAAATGCAATCGGCACTGCAGACACATGTCGATATCCTTATGTCGGGTGACGATATGGTTTATGTGTTGTTGTTTGAGTGGCGCTCGGTACATGGAGTCGCACGTGAGCAGATTATTGCTGAGAGAGACAGATACGAGCGATATTGGCAGACAATTCTTGATGATCTGCAGTCTTATGGTTGTATCCGAAACGATGTGGATGCAGATCTGTTAAGACTGATTGGGCTAGGAGCAATAAACTGGGCTGCCACTTGGTATAAAGAAAATGGTAAGTACAATCTTGAACAGATCGCGGATGCGATATGGCAGATGATGACAAGAGGCATCCTTAATCCAGATTTTCACGAAGAGGCAAAAAACCTGTGACCAACTATAAGACTCCATCCCGTATCACGCACGCCATCGGGAGGCATTGTGGCAGCTCCGCAATTCGTGATTTGCTCGAGTTTAATGGGCTGAATATTTCCGAGGCCATGTGCTTTGGATTAGGCTCAGGGCTTGGCGTGACCTATTTGGAAATGGCTGACGCCCCTGTGCCATTTTTAGTGCATGTGCGGTCTTTGGGGTTTGAAGCGCGCGTATTTGAAAGTATCGGTATACCCTTTGAGTGGCAAACCTTCGAGTCACCCGAATCGGCAGCCACCGCGCTGGAGAAATGTTTGGATGCGGGTCACCCCACCCTGTTGCTGACGGATATTTTTTATTTACCTTACTTCAACAGCAGCACGCACTTTCCCGGTCACGCCATAGCCGCTTGGTCGAGAAATCCAGAGACAGGTGCGGTATTTGTCACCGATACCGAGCGTCCGAGTGTTTTGTCGGTGACGCGAGAGGCACTGACCCGCGCACGTTTTTCTACACAGCCCCCATTTATTCACTATGGCAATATGTTCACGCCCACCGCGTTTCAAGGCGAAATTACCCCCGAGATGATTACCGGTGTCATCCATGACAACGCCAAGTCATTAGCTGTGAGTGGCATATCGGCACTGGAAACATGGCTGGCCGAACTGAGTCGTTGGGGAGCCACAGGCGATTGGCACTGGACGACCCGATTTGCCTACCAAATTATTGAAAAGCGTGGCACAGGTGGCGGCGGCTTCCGCAAAATGTACGCTGAATTCCTTGATGAAGCGGTTCACTATGACGCAAGTGTACAGCAATATCGACTGCCCCTGTTAATGAGGGCTTGCGAAAAAGCATGGACGGCATTAGCCATGTGTTTGAAGTCTGCCTCGGAAAGCACAAACTTTCCATATGCCGCCATTGAAGAGGCCATTGTGGCGGTGATGCAGGCCGAACGTAATTATACAGATGCCGCCCTTGCACTTTGAGACGTGCCGCTAATTTTTTCGCAATAAAATCAGCCAGCAATGGCGGGAGTTCAAAAATGGACAGTAATAACACGGCACACCTGACCATGGCTAAGGCGTTTTTTGGTACTAATCACCCTTTATTCAATATGTTCAATATTAGTGTTGGTGCAGTGAGCGATGGTCATGCCGAGATGACGATGCCCTTCTCTGAGCAACTCTCTGACCGTAAAGGCTCACTGCATCGAGGGGCTTTGGTGACGCTGCTGGATACGACTTGCGGCTTATCTATTTTTTCGTCATTGCGGTCGTTAGAGCCGATTGCCACTATTGATTTGCGTGTCGATTTTTTGCGACGTATTCCCTCTGCGGTAGGTTTAAAGGCGATAGTGGATTGCATTGGTAGAACCGATACGGTGGCCTTTATCACGGGCCGAGCGGTTGCAGAAGACAGTGGTGAGCTACTGGCTACTGTCACTGGTTCTTTCGCAATCGGCACGATGGGACCCTCTTTTGACAGCAATGAAGCGCGAGGCGAGTGATATGAGTATAGTAAATCAGATGAGCGCGGAAACACCCCCACTAAAATTGTGTGACGAGCCTTTTGTCGATTTTCTAGGTTTTCGTGAGGAAATGCAACATGGAGAAATACAGTACTTTATGGACTTTCGTGATTCGCATATCGGCAACCCGATGATTGGCACGTTTCATGGCGGCATTCTCGCGAGTTTTGGTGAAGTGGCCGCCGCCGCCTATCTTGCCCGTCAGCGTGGTGATAATGAGCTGCCCTTATGCTCCACGATGACCTTTGATTACCTGCGGCCAGCATTTATAGGTACGTTACAGGCAGTCCCCAGTATTGTTCGTGCGGGTCGGCGCATTACGACAGTATCGGTTCAGTTACTACTTGATGGCAAGTTGGTTTGTATCGGTCGATTCCTGTTTACGGTTAGCAGCAAATAAAATTGGAGCAAGCTCAGTTCAGGATGCCGACCCTGTTTTACTCAGAAAAATTTTCAATAGATAGACAAATAATATCAAATAGCTGGAACTACTACTGATACCGATACAGCGTTGGCGCAGAAATCCCAAACTCCTTCGCCAATGCTCGCTTGGTTTTGTAGTCGCCAGATTCAAGACGTTGATGCAGCAGAGCCACTTGTTCAGGAGTCAGTGACGGCTTACGGCCCTTG
>NZ_JBWZNA010000035.1:0-11523 GCF_056725885.1 Acinetobacter sp. GRABPA_MV_2 | reverse complement strand
AGATGAGGATGCGAATGAAAACAATGCATCTGTCTATGCCTCTTACCGTGCCCGAGCGGCTTACCTGACGGGGCGCTATAATCGATTTGGAGACAACGATCAGGTTGCACTTTCGGCGACGGGTTCATTGGTTGCGGCGGCGGGACGTCTCTTTGCGGCCAATGAAATTGGAGAGGGCTATGCGGTCGTAACCAATGCAGGGCCGCAAAGTCAAATTATAAATGGCGGTGTTAATCTGGGAGAAACTGACAAGTCTGGAAGGTTTTTGATTCCTAGTCTCATGCCATATCAAGTGAACCATATTTATTTAGATCCATCGTATCTTCCTCTGAATTGGGATGTTAAATCTACAGATCAAAAAACAGTGGTGGGTTACCGTCAAGGAACTTTGGTTGACTTTGGTGCTCATCAGGTCATTTCAGGATTAGTGAAACTGGTTGATCAAAACAATTCACCGTTAATGCCGGGTTATACCGTTCGAATTAATGGTCAGCAAAATGGGATGGTTGGCTACGATGGTGAAGTGTTTATTCCAAATCTTTTAAAGCAAAACAAACTTGAAGTCGATCTTCTAGATCATGGTTCATGCCAAGTTGACTTCACATATAACAGTAATCAGTACTCAACCAAAAAATTGGGACCTTATGTATGTCATTAAATATTATGAATAAGGCTCAAATAGAGAGCTATAAGTTTTTTCGATTGTCTTTAAAATATTTTGTAGGCATTTGCTTATTTTATCTTGTTTATGCATTTTTTAGTCCGGCACATGCAGCTTGTACGGTAAGTGGGACCACAAATAACACTTTTATCTACACAGCAGCAAATATCAATAGTGATGCAACCGTAAACCTTTCAGGAACAATTACTTGCACGAATTTAGGACTTCCCCAGATTTCTAATTTCATGTGTATGAAAACCGTATTTACGGGAACCACAAATGCAATTAACAGTGTTTCATTACCCTATACAGTTACTGCAACTGTAGGCGGAGCTGGGTCTTCTACCACAAACCAAACCTCCAATGTGTGGTATGGCCCAGTACCAACAGTCGCATCAAATAATATTGTGAGTTACTCGGTAAATATAAAAGTACCGGCCCGAACAGGGTCTCTCATTGCATACCCTCAAGGAACATATACGGCTTCGGTTCGGTTGTATTGGGATATGGATCTTTTGGGTTTGTCATGTGGTGATTTACTTGGTGGCTGGGATTCAGGCGATACATTGCTAACAGCAAACTTTGTGGTCCCAAGCCTGTGCCAATTAAACTCAACCTCAACTGTAGATTTCGGCAATATTAATGATATTGGCACGACTAAGCGTGATTACACAGCGCAAGGGGCAGTGAATACAACCTGTAATTTTGGAACGCCATATAGTATTTATTTAGGGGATGGAAACAACCGTATTGCTGGAGGCTTTAGGCGTATGATCAATAGTAATAATGAATTTATTCCCTATCAGCTATATAAAGATTCTAACTATAGTACGGTATGGGATGCCACGGGAGGCGTAACCAATGTTGGGGGAACAGGGGGAGTCTCAAAAACAGGTACAGGAAGTGCTCAAACGACTACTGTGTATGGAAAGATTCCGCAAGGCACTGCCATCGCAAGTAGACCTGGTGTCTATTCTGATAGTGTTGTCGTTACGGTGACTTATTAATTTTCTCATCTATTATATAGGAAGTTCTTTTTAAGGCAGAGCTTCCTATAATTCAAATTATATCGCTTGAAAAATGTTCTGAAATAAGTAGTAAAAATCAAATAATTCTTAGCTTTCGGAACTTGTTCGTCATCAAAAACAGTTTGACTTAAAAAAGCATTCTGTATATTTATTGATTAGTTCTAAAAAAGAACTAGATAAAAGGCAATTAAAAATAAAGGTGAATAAATGTCGAATATTATTTTGCATCAATGGGAAATTTCCCCATTCTGTCAAAAAATTTCAAGAGTTTTGAAATTTAAAGGAATTCCATTTGACACAGTTAACTATAACGGCATTCTTGGAGCGAAAGTTCCTCTACTAAGTAAGGTGGGCAAAGTACCTGTCATTGACCATAACGGTCAGAGGATTCAAGACAGCACTCGAATCGCGCGCTATCTAGATGAAGCCTTTCCAGACACACCTCGGCTTTACCCTGAAGATCCAAATCAAAAAGCGCTTGCTGAACTTTGGGAAGATTGGGCAGATGAATCCCTTTATTTTTATGAAGTCTATTTACGCGTAAATGACTCAGAAGCTTTAGAAGAAGCGATTCGCATTAGTAGCATTGGTCGTCCGGCCTATGAAAAGCCCATGGTAAAAGGTTTTATTTTAGCCGAGTTGAAAACGCAGCTATTCTTTCAAGGCTTAGGACGTATGAAAGCTGAAAATGTTGAAGAAGAATTTATACGACATCTCGACCGTATTGAGCAGGTTTTGTCACAAAGTGAATGGTTAGTTGGAAACAGCCAAACCATTGCAGACATTGCGGTAGTTGCTCAACTCGGTGAAGTGATCCGCACCAGTAAAAAATTTAGTAAAGAAATTTTGAATCGTCCGTTTATTGCATTATGGTATAAAAAACAAACAGGGTGAAATGTCTATGACATCAGCAACATTAGATAAAAAACAAGATTGTGCGGTTGTTATTGGCGTCGGGGCATCACAAGGTATTGGTGCAGCGGTGTGTCGTCTTTTCGCCAAAGAAGGCTTAAAAGTCTATGTTGCTGGACGTACTTTCCAGAAAATTGAAGCAGTGGCTGCCCAAATCCATGCAAATGCAGGGGAAGCTGTAGCGTTTCGTTTAGATGCAGAAGATATACACCAAGTACAGGCCTTATTTGACACAATCACGAGTCAAAATGAGCGTATTAGTGTTGTTATTCATAACGTGGGAGGGAATATTCCTTCTATCTTTTTACGCAGCCCATTGTCGTTTTTTACTCAAATGTGGCAATCCACTTTTTTATCGGCCTATTTAGTTTCTCAAAGCTGTCTAAAAATCTTTAAAGATCAAAATCACGGTACGCTTATTTTTACTGGAGCAAGTGCATCTCTACGTGGTAAACCTTTTTTCGCTGCTTTTACGATGGGGAAATCTGCTTTAAGAACCTATGCATTAAATCTAGCTCAAATCTATAAGACACAAGGCATACATATTGCTCATGTGATTATTGATGGAATGGTCAATGGCGATAGAGTGAATAAAGCATTATTCGGTTTAGGGCGGTTAGCCCGTCTTACTCGTGGAACCGGCGGACTCAATATTGATGCAATAGCAGAAAACTATTGGATGCTTTACCAACAAACTCCACAACTCTGGACACATGAGCTGGATTTACGCCCTTATCAAGAAAAATTTTGAGAGACTAAAATGCTAAAAAAAATATTTCAAAGATTTCAAAAAAAGCAGGGCTGTGTTGTCGTTGCTGGTCATGACCTTCAACTGATTGAGCGTGATTTTGTAATTTTAGATAAAAACGGGCATTTCCCTTTACATCTTTATCAAGTTGTACATGATTCAGCTGTAAAAAAAATGCAAGTTCATTCTTTAAATGATGGTGTGACAGTAATTCACTTAAATTTAGTGAATGTAGATCATTTAAAATGCTTGTTGCGTTATATTTCAAGTCATGGACATATCATTGAGCTTTGTGTATTTCAGCCGAGTTTTTCATCTTCATCAAATATCGAAGCGTTATCTTTAGAAGAGATTGAACACAGTTGGCAGACCACAGGTTTAAGTGCCGTGAGTGTCGCCCAAGCTGTGATTAAGCCTATGCTTAAACAACAGCGAGGCACAGTTATTTTTCTTGGAGCTCCATTTAATAACTCGCCCCATTACGATGTGTTAAGTCAAAGCATGTTTGCAAGCATTCGTGCTTTAGCGCAGTCATTGGCGAGAGAGTTTCAATCGAAAGGCATTCATGTTACCTATTGCATGGTTGAAAAATGGGAGGGGCAAGACCAGCACTTTAGCTCATCTCTCAAGCAAGTATGCCAACACATCTATCAACAACCTGATTCTGCATGGAGCCAAGAACTCAGCCTATCTTAAAGTTTTACTTTCACATGTTCTTGAAATACAGTACTGAGTTGAAATGATCATAGAACAATAATTTCGGTAGGTTTTAAATAGTGAATATAAAGAGTTTTCAGCGAACTGCTCAGATCGTGTCGACCTTGGCAGCTTTTATGTGTATTTCTTCACTCGCCCAAGCATATCAATATGATCAAACCGCTCGTTTAGTTAACGAGCGTTTAGCTTATATGAAAGATGTAGCAGGTTATAAAGCAGAGCAGCATTTGCCGATTGAAGATTTAACTCAAGAAAAGAAAGTTCTCGATCAATCTCTTTCTGAAGCTGAATCTTTTGGCCTAAATAGCGAAACAGTAAAGCCATTTATTGTGACCCAAATGAATGTTGCCAAGGCTATTCAATATCGCTATCGCGCAGATTGGTTGTCGAGTCCTGAAAGCAATTGGAAGCCACAAGATTTAGCTGAAGTACGTTTAAAAATTAGTTCTCTAAACACTGAGCTTCTAAAAAATATCGCTTATGAACTTAAGAAAAATCATAACAAAGCACCTCATAGTTGTAGCTATATGTGGTCTGTTCAACATCCTCAACTTAAAGAAGCTGACAAAAAAGCTTTATGTGTGGCATTAAATAAAATTCAGTTAAAAAACTGAATTTCTTAAATATGAGTATAAATTGCTGATTCAATCCATATTAAATCAGCAATCTTTTCAAGCTTATGTTTACCAGCCAATAGTCAAACGTGTGCTGATATTATTTAACTAAAAACACGGTTTCTTGAATTTTTATTAATCTCTATTCAACACCAACGACAGTGGTGATATAGCTTGTTGTTAAAAGGATGGCTAGGCCTAATGACATTTCAACTAAAATAGCGTAACTCAACTGCTTTGCAAATCTTGGATGCTGTAAGCGAGGGGTGAAATACCATTTATTAAAGGCAGCTAGTAAGAAAATAGATAGAACGAAGACTATTTTTATAATGAAGCCATGTCCATAAGGTGTATTGAGCAATGTATTAAAATCTTTAAGCAAGAGCAGGGCAACACTAGCACCACAGGCAATTAAAACCCCTACAATAAATGCAGCGATTTTTCCAAACAGATGGATGCTTTCTTTTAATGTCAGACCGTTAATTATTTTGCTTGTTTTCCATAAGGGGTAGAGTGATCCCATCCATAAAGACATGGCTAATACATGTATTGAAAGCAAAATTTGAGCAAATAAAGATAAATTCGTGACATGGCCTAATTGAGAAAAACTAAAAACAATTGGGATGAGTAGCGTGGCAAAAATTGACCATTCAATTTTAGTAATCTGGTTAGTCCCACTGTTTAATTTTATAAGCATAAGGAACAATAAAAGTAAAAAGCTCACTGACCGAATGAGATGAGTATGTCCAATCGGTGTATTAATAAGTAGATTTATATAATTACTATTCAACATACCAGATAGGCCAGTATTTGCGAAACTTCCGATGAGAATAAAGAAACCAAAAATACTTGAGAAAAGCCCTAAACCTGCCCCAACAGTGACGTATTTGATAATAATTCTTTTAAGCTCTATATGACTTTTAAGTAAGAGGTAGCAAAATGCTCCTCCAATAACAAATGCGGTCCCCAAATATAAAAACGCTTTAACAAGCCATGTGGCATATATCCAAGTTTCAGGAACCATATATTTCTCCCTATACAATATGCCAGCTAATGACCGGCATATTGCTTATTAACAATTTATTTTTATTTTGTTGATTGGATCGTGAAATTATATTCACCACTCATATGGTGGCCATCAGTGCCCATGGTCGTCCATACGACTGTATATTTTCCGTTTTTTAGTTTTGGTACAGCGACTTCAAATGATTTTTTTAAATCATGACTAACTTGGTAGTTTAAAGGGATATCTCGACGTTGGGCATCGAGCAATTTAACATTCATCAGCATCACTTCACCGCCAAAATTAAGCGTAATACTTTTTGGCTGGCTAGCTATAGAAGCATTAATAGTGGGGGTGGCACTTTCAAGTTTCACATGTGCGAATGCACTTGAAGCTGTAACAACTATCGTTGTACCCACTAAAATATTTCGTAGAACTGACATTTTGTTGTGAAAAAGCTTCATGTTTTCATCCTCGTAAAACTGATTAACTAAAATAAGAGACTTGCTTTATTGGTCACACCTTTTCTATGCCTATTATTAAAGATAGACAGAAACGCGTTGATGACTTCAAAATTACATTTTTGTCATTATTAAAATTGAAAACGTACAAGTGCTACACTTACTCTAAATAAGATACTGATTGCTAAATAGACAAGTAAGAAAAAAGTTAATGCATTCATAACTTTAGAATTAAACATGCAAGAGGTTTTTTATGGACCATCATCATGAAAATAAAAATGGCAATAATACCCATATTGATCCTGTCTGCGGTATGGAGGTAACAGAAGCAAGTAAATTTACTGAGAAAGTTGATCATAAAACTTTTTACTTTTGCAGTGAAAAATGCCACATAAAGTTTAAAAATGATCCTGCTTTTTATATGAATAAAGTAGAAAAAACGAGTACAGCAAAAGAATCTCAAAACATAAATAATATAAATTCAATTGAAGTTAATCAGTTAGCAAATGCGAATACTTCTACAATTTACACATGTCCAATGCATCCTGAAATTCGACAGAATCACCCAGGAAATTGTTCTATTTGCGGTATGACATTAGAACCTTTACTTCCAAACTTAGATGAAGCAGATGAAAATCCTGAGCTCAAGGATTTTAAAAGAAGATTTTGGTATACCTTACCGTTGACCCTGATTGTAGTATTTTTGGCGATGTTTGGTCATCAGCTCGATTGGTTTGAAATGGGGGTACAGAGTTGGATTGAACTCGTGCTTACCTTACCTATTGTTTTTTGGGCAGGGTGGCCGTTTTTCGTTAGATGTTGGCAATCAATTTTAAATCGCAGTCCCAATATGTGGACTTTGATTGGCATTGGTACAGGAGCGGCATTTATATACAGTCTTGTTGGGACTTTGGCACCACAAGTATTTCCAGATTCTTTTATTTCTATGGGGCGTGTCGCTGTATATTTTGAAGCTACAGCTGCCATTATTTCTCTAACATTATTAGGTCAAGTGCTTGAGTTAAAAGCTCGGTCACAAACCTCGGCAGCAATTAAATCTCTACTTGGACTGGCTCCCAAGACTGCAAGAAAAATTAATGATGATGGGCGAGAAGAAGACATTCCACTTTCCCATGTACATGTGGGAGATTTACTACGAGTACGGCCAGGTGAGAAGGTGCCAGTTGATGGAGTTATTACCGAAGGTTCAAGCTCTATTGATGAATCGATGTTAACAGGAGAACCTGTTCCGGTTACAAAACGAGTAGGCGACCAAGTGATAGGTGCAACAATCAACATGAATGGTTCATTAGTAATGCGTTCAGAAAAGGTTGGATCTTTAACTGTACTTTCCCAAATAGTTCAAATGGTATCTCAAGCTCAACGTTCAAAAGCACCCATGCAAAGAATGGCAGACCAAGTGGCAGGATGGTTTGTTTTGGTTGTCATTGGTATTTCTATTATTACTTTTTTCGGTTGGGGAATATTTGGACCAGAACCAAGTTGGGTCTATGGACTAATCAATGCGGTCGCTGTTTTAATTATTGCTTGCCCATGTGCGTTAGGCTTAGCTACACCTATGTCGATTATGGTGGCAACAGGGCGTGGTGCTTCAAATGGCGTACTTTTTCGGGATGCCGCTGCAATAGAAAATTTAAGAAAAATTGATACTTTAATTATTGATAAAACAGGTACTTTAACAGAAGGTAAGCCATCCTTTGATAAGGCTATTGCTGTTTCAGGGTATGAAGAAAATGAAGTTCTTCGATTAGCTGCCAGTTTAGATCAAGGTAGTGAACATCCTTTAGCAGATGCAATTGTGCGGGCTGCCCGTGAAAGAAATCTTGCACTGACCAAACCGACATCTTTTGAGTCAGGCTCTGGCATTGGTGTTAAGGGCGAGTTAAATGGGCAACAATTATCTTTAGGTAATACCGCATTAATGGAACAACTGGGGATATCCGTTGATTCATTTATACCTCAAGCTGAAGAATTAAGATCAGAAGGTGCGAGTGTTATGTATTTAGCTGTTGATGGGCAACTAATAGGACTATTGGCTGTTTCAGATCCAATCAAAATAAGTACACCTGAGGCTGTTCTTTCATTAAAAAATTCAGGTCTAAGAATCGTAATGGCTACAGGGGATGGGTTAACAACAGCTAAATCAGTTGGTAGTCGCTTAGGGATTGATGAAGTTTATGGGGAAGTTAAACCCGCAGATAAACTGCAACTTGTGCATAAATTGCAAAAAGAAGGAAGAGTGGTTGCAATGGCGGGTGACGGAATTAATGATGCTCCAGCGCTAGCTCAAGCTGATATCGGAATTGCGATGGGAACTGGCACAGACGTGGCAATGAATAGCGCCCAAGTTACTTTAGTAAAAGGTGATTTACGAGGTATCGAGACTGCCCGTTCGTTGTCAGAAGCAACCATTAAAAATATGAAGCAAAATCTTATGTTCGCATTTCTTTATAATGCTTTAGGTATTCCTTTAGCTGCGGGTATTTTATATCCATTTACTGGCTGGTTGCTTTCCCCAATGATTGCAGCTTTGGCTATGAGTTTAAGTTCAGCATCAGTAATTGGTAACGCTTTAAGGCTACGGAGTCAAAACTAGTTGTTTCTGACTACTCATTAAGTTCAGCAAGTAAAAATGAGTAGTCATATATTTTTTACTATAAATTTTTAAAGATAATTTTAAAAATAATGTGCCCATCATCATAGTTGGCTTGAATTGTAGCGCCATGTACATCAAGAATTGATTTGGTTATTGCTAGACCTAAACCTGTGCCTTCTTCAACACGCTGTCTTGAAGCATCTGTACGATAAAAACGATCAAATAATCGAGTGAGTTGTTCTTGTGATAGGGGCGAGCTTTCATTTTCAATTGTTAATACAGTCGCATCATTATTCTGTTGGCAATTAATTTTGATGATTGAATCTGATTTCCCATATTTGATTGCATTGGATAACAGATTGCTAAGTGCACGACGCAACATTGAAGGATCGCCCTCGACGTAACCTTGACCGGTCTGTTCTAGTGACATGTCTTTTTCAGCAGCAATCGCATCATAAAAATCAAATAATGCTGAGACTTCTTTGACTAAATTCACTCGCTGTAAGTTTGCTCTATGTAAGCCATGTTCTGCTTTTGCAAGAAAGAGCATGTCGGACACCATTCGGGCTAAACGTTCAAACTCTTCTAAATTTGAAAATAGAATTTCCTGATAGGTGGTGATATCTCGAGTACGCGATAAACAAACCTGAGTTTGAGTCATTAAGTTGTTAATAGGTGTTCTCATTTCATGCGCAAGATCAGATGAAAAATCCGAGAGTTTACCTACCGCTGTTTCCAGTCGGTCTAACATATCGTTGAATGCAATAGCTAATGACTTTAGTTCAGTTGGTGTATTGTCGACTTCTAACCGCTCAGAGAGATGCTGAGCTGAAATACCTTCTGCAACCTTTGCCATTTTTTGAACTGGACGGAGTCCACGCCAAGCAGCAAACCACCCTAAAAGCATTAAACAAATTGTACCGATAATACCGATATATAAGAGTTGACGCCTAAACTCATTTAAGAAATGAATATGCTCCGATGTATCAACTCCCACAATAATTTGAGCTGTTGAAATGTTATTATTTTGATCAGAAGCTTTGTTGTAAATTAATCCACGATAAGTTTTATTCTCTATTTTCCATTCAATCCAAGGATTATATTTAGATTTAATGAGAGATTGAGAGTTAATAATTGCTGGGGCTGAGCTAAAAATAATTTGTCCGGTTGGCCGCTCAATTTGAACGATTAGATCATGATGACCCACTAAGGCATCTTTTAAATAGAGATTTAAATCTTGAGAGTTGGAGGGGTTTTGTTCAAGAAGATTATGGAGAAGCTGAATTTTACCTTCTAATTGGGTACGGTCCTGTGTTTCGAAATGATGCATGACAAGTTGGTGAATCACCAATCCCATAATCATTAAAATAACTACAGTGGATAGCGTAAAGATAATTGCGATACGAAAGCTAATCGCATTAAACACTTTATGCTTCATCTTCGACCTCTAGCACATAACCCATTCCACGTATATTCTGGATTAGCTTAGGGGTGAAGTTACTATCAATTTTATTTCTTAAACGTTTGATCGCGACTTCTACCACATTGGTATCACTATCAAAATTCATATCCCATATCTGAGAAGCAATGAGAGTGCGAGGTAAAATTTCTCCGCGCCGACGCATGAATAACTCCATCAATGCAAACTCTTTGGCTGTTAAGTCAATACGATGACCAGCACGAGTGACACGTCGCTTACGCAGATCGAGTTCAAGATCGGCAATTGTAATAATATTGCTGTCTTCTTTTTGCTGCCCACGACGAAGTAGGCTCTTTATTCTGGCAAGAAGCTCTGCAAAAGCAAAAGGTTTTACTAGATAATCATCGGCTCCGAGTTCAAGACCTTTAACTCGATCTTCAATTTGATCACGGGCGGAGAGAAAAAGAATAGGCATGCTTTTGCCACTTTTTCTGATGTCGCTAATGATCGTCCAACCATCTAATTTCGGTAACATGACATCCAGAATAATCAAGTCATATTCTTCAAAAAGAGCTTGATGTTTACCTGATATTCCATCAGTAACCCAATCGGTAATATATCCAGCTTCAGATAGGCCTTGTTTAAGGTAATCACGCGTTTTTATTTCATCTTCAACCAATAAGATTCTCATGTATAAAAAATCTCATATCATCCATTTAGAATATAATAACGTTATAAACACATGATTCCGCGTAGATTACAAAAATGTCATTTTCAGGTCACATAGATGTCCGTTGGCAAGAGATAGGGTATTTATATAAAGCTAATTTTGGAGCAAAAAATGAAAACTCTATTTCGTCGTAGTTTGACAACGCTTATGTGTGTTGGTGCTTTAATCACTGGAACCCAATCTTGGGCAGGCGATGCTAAGCAAACAACGGCTGCAAATGCTGAAATCAAGACTTATTCTAAAGCTGATGAAAAATGCTCAAAACCTTGTTGCATGAAGAGTGAAGGATAAATGCAGAATGGAAATAAGGCCGATATGTCAAAAATGGATCATTCTAAAATGAGTGAAATGGATCATTCAAAAATGGGTGACATGGATCATTCCAAAATGATGGATATGTCAAAAAAATAAAAGAGTGTAGAGCACTGTTTTGGTAAGTACGGTTAAACAGTGCTCTTTGCGGATCTTATAAGTTCCTTGATATTTTTTATTAATTTAAAATAAATATCTCTTTACATTTAAAGTACTTTTATTGCTTAACACTAAGCAATTTACTAGTTATTAAGTCAATATAAATCAATTCTTTTATAATGTTACTTACTAATTTAGCTT
>NZ_JBWZNA010000034.1:0-12747 GCF_056725885.1 Acinetobacter sp. GRABPA_MV_2 | reverse complement strand
TTTTCGGCATTAACCAAGAGTCTGCTTAAGCACAATTTTCTGGTGGGTAATCATAACTTTTGCCTCATTTGTGATGGATTGATCTATCTTGATTCTACTGAATCGGATCATCGGATTGCCAAAGCCGTAGGTGGGCAAGGTGTTCTAGAGAATGGTCTGCTGGTTCATCCCATCTGTAATAGAATGAAATCAGATCTGAGTCTGGAAGAGATTAGAGCGGATTTGTTTGGTGAATTACTGTATTAATCAACAGAGCGATGAGCTCATTTTTGCAGATGTATCAATGATTAATCACATGATTTAACTTTTGATACATTCAGCCAATGTGGTTATTTTTAATTCAGTCCAGAATCACAACCAGAAACTAGCTGTAGTTTCTGAATGACCGTCAAGGTCCTTAGTTTCGCCCATAGATTCCCTCTGTGGGCTTTTTTTTTGATCAAAAATTGTATAGATGCTCTAAAATAAACCTTTTAGCATTTCATAAGCAATTAGGATTAAGGCTGAGACCATCAGCACAACAAAAATGAGTTCCACTCTAGTTAACATCTTAGTTCCATTTACTTTTCACTTAATTTATATAGCAGTTAACTCGTAGCATCAATGAAATAACATGACATGGAAAATAATCAAAAAGACAGAATTTGGATTTTGATCAGATCTGCATGTTTACATGCTTCTACAGTAGCTTTGAATGTTTCACTTAACCTTTAAACTTTTCTTAAAACTAAATATATTTACATATACATTCTAAAATTTGATAGAATTTATTAAAACTTTAGATTCTAAGTGTAAATAATGAGAAGCGCTAATATTCGACGTGATGGCTACTTAAAATTTCTGAATACATGGCAAGACCGTGATGTCATTAAAGTACTTTCAGGTGTGCGTCGCTCTGGAAAATCCACCTTATTGGCGATGTTTCAACAAGACCTAAAAGCACAGGGTGTACAAGCCGAAAACATCATTGCCATCAACTTCGAATTTATGGAATTTGAAGAACTCACCGATTACCGTAAACTACATGATTATGTATTGTCCAAAGTTGATAAAAGTAAAAAAAACTATGTTTTTTTAGATGAAATACAACATGTTACAAATTTTGAGAAAGTAGTCGACTCTTTATATGTTCGGGATTATATCGATTTATATATTACAGGTTCAAATGCATTCTTTCTAAGTGGAGAACTTGCGACGTTACTCACAGGACGCTATATCGAGCAACATGTTTTACCCTTGTCATTCCAAGAGTTTAAACAGTGGCATATTGAAAATAATCCGATCATCCAACAATTATCCAATCGTGATTTGTATGCCATGTACACGCACAGTAGTTTCCCCTATACGCTTGCCATGACTAGTCAGCAGGAAACCTATGATTACTTGCAAGCGGTCTATGCCAGTGTAATGTTTAAAGATGTTATTCCTCGTTTGAATACTGCTGATATTAACTCTCTCGAGCGTGTCGCAAGATATTTGGCAAGCGTGACAGGCTCACCCATTTCCATCAATAAAATTAAAAATACCTTTGTTTCAAGCGGGGTTAAAATCTCATTTGAAACAGTAAAACGCTATATTCAGGGCTTACAGGACAGTTTGTTATTTTATAGTGCCGCACAATTTAAAGTACGCGGGCGTGAGTTATTACAATCCTCTGAAAAATACTATTTAGTTGATGTCGGATTGCGCCGGATTATGTTGCCTGATGCTAATGCTGATCAAGGTCATATCTTAGAAAATGTGATTTATCTTGAGCTTGTCAGACGAGGTTATACGGTCTATGTAGGGCGGGTTGATGAATATGAAATTGATTTTGTTGCTGTCGATACTTTACAGAATTTAACTTATTATCAGGTGGCATTAGAAACGCTCAATGAGGAGACACTCAGCCGAGAGTTACGTCCATTACAGAAAATTTCTGATTCGTATCCCAAATATTTACTTACCTTAGACACGATAGGGGCTGAAGCAAATTATAATGGTATTGTAAAAATGAGTGCTCTCGATTGGTTGCTATCTGAAAATAAGTAAAGTTGAGGGTAGACATGAATACTCTTATTTATTGATTAAAACTCAAAGACTTTTCAGCATCATCCAAGAATGTATTCAAGCATAATTTCTGCTCCAATTGTGATGGATCGATTTACCTCGATTCGATTGAGTCAGACCCTCATGATTGAGCCAGAGTCGCTTACTGAAAGTAGCGAGAATTGCGCTGGAGTTTCTGAAGGATATTAATTCCTTAGTTTGCCCATTCATCCATCTGGGCATTTTTTTTGATTAAAATACAATGCGGTTCTTGCTAAAAAATGACGGCACCCACCATAAAACACAATATTCCAAAAATAATCCAAGGCCAGATCTTTGTCTTCGGTTGTTCTAAATTCTGAGGATTATATTCCGTGTGTTCTAGCGATGTCGGTTGTGGAACACGGGTCTTTTTAGAGTAAGGTTGGTGTTTAGAGTAAGATAGTCCCGTACCTGGAATGCCGACACTGGTTCGCGTACCTTTTTTCCCAATATTTAGAGAAGCACCAGGTTTGCCAATGCTGGCACTGCTGATGCCTTTATGGGTCAGATTAATTTTAAAACCCGGGAATAATTTAATACTTTTACGAAATCTAAAACCCATATTGCTCTCATTCTAAAACTTAGCTCAATTCACGCGCTATACCAGGATCCATGATCTGCTAGAGATCGTACTTTGACGGCTATCATCAGGATACTAGTATATTTTTTATCTGATGATTGCAATACTACCTTTAAATACCGTCAAAAATCTTTACTGTATATTTGCTGTAGGGTAATCTTAAAACTGCTATTTATTGACTGATTGGTATATGACGACAGATAAGCATGAGGTGCTTCTTAGGATGCGGGCGATCGAGCTCCTTGCATATTGGGAAGGTCGTTTGGTTACCAATCGTTTGATGAGCTGGTTTGGACTGAGTCGACAACAGGCTTCTGCGGATATCAAGCGCTATAATACGCTGTATAACCCCGATGCCTTGATTCATGATCCCTCAGTCAAGGGTTATGTGCCTAAAGCCAGCTTCCAGCCTGTACTGACTACAGCGCATATCAATGAATATCTCAATATGCTCTCGGGCTTGGTCAGTGAATCGCATGCCCTGATTGCGATGCCAGAACCGAATCTTGCAGCAGTTCAATTACCTGATCGCAGTGTGCGTCCTGAAGTCATCAGGGAAGTGTTGCGTGCCTGTCGAACACAAAGCTGTCTCAAAATTATTTATGCCTCCATGCAGAATCCGCAGTGGCATGAACGCATGATTTCCCCACATACCCTGGTGTATACCGGTTTTCGCTGGCATGTCCGTGCCTATTGCCATCAGAGCAAGCAGTTTAAGGACTTTTTACTCTCCAGAATTGATCGCACACCTGTTGTGGTGGCGATTGAGTCAGTAGACCCTGCTCAGGATCAGCAATGGCATGAAGAAATTGTACTGACGCTGATCCCGAATCCAAAATTGAATGAAGCTCAAAAAGCGCTGGTCGAAAAAGACTTCGGCATGCCTGATGGCAGATTACAGATTCCGGTGAAAAAAGCCCTGGCTCACTATACCTTGCAGCGCTATCAGGCCGCGATCACGCTGGCTGAGGCGGATGATGCCTTGAAATATCCCTTGGTACTACAACGCTCAGATATCGAAAAGCTGTCGTCTTACCTGTTTGATCAGGCCTCATAGGAGATTGGCCATGTTAGAACAATTTCATTATGACAGTGACCTGATTGGTGGCTCCCTGATGGTGCGTGAAAGCCGGCTGATCGCGGATCTGTTATTACGAGAAGCGACTCCAGAACAATGGCATCAGGCCATTCAGATTGACAATATTCTGCAAAAAAGAACTGCGGCTTCGGCGCAACGCAATGCCACCGCTATTCGCAAGCGCCTGGAGCGTTTAGAACCTGATTTCTGGAAAGCTTTGCGTGATGGCGATGATGAGCTGGCGACCCAGGTGGCTTTTTGTGGGGCTTTAGAACGGAACCTTTTACTGATTGAGTTTATGGAAACGGTGATGAGAGAGGCCTATATCTCTCAGGCTCAATACCTGGACAGTTATATCTGGTCAGATTTTCTGGAGAAGAACATTTTGTCTCAGTCAAAGAGCAGGGTGGAGGTGGACTTATTCCCGAAGGTCCTGCTAAACCAGGCTTCCTGTATACCATTGGCCTCAGTAATAAGGGCATGCCAGGCTTATACCGCTTAGAACTTCAAGTCACTAAAGGTTCAGGAAAATTGGCGACATCTGGCTTATGGAATTCAAGTAGTGCCAAAGAGCAGGTCAAGATTGCTTTTGATTACTTCAAGGCCAATGCATCCCGGATCTCGGGGGGGAGTAAGGTGCTGGAACATGATTTCCATTTACATGTGGTGGAATTACAGAATACCGGCCCGCTCAGCCATCTTGCTCTGCCAAGTTTAGTGGCTTTCGCTTCTGGCCTCTTAGGACGATCGGTTCAAAGTCAGATGGTGGTACTGGGTGATATGAGCTTGGGTGGTTCAGTGACACCGGTGGAAAGTATTGCCGAATGTCTGCAAGTTGCTTTTGATGCGGGTGCCAAGAAGGTTGCTTTGCCAATGAGTAGTGCGGCAGATATCCCAACGATTCCTGTGGAACTGTTTACCAAGTTCCAGACCAGCTTTTATGCAGATCCGGTAGATGCTGTGTTTAAGGGGCTAGGGGTGGATTAATTTCATATCTGTCTGGAAGAGTTACAGTAGATTGTTTTAAATTCAGTTTCTCAAGTTAAACACCATGTTGTAAAAGCATAATACTGCCTCTTTTAAAGAGCTAGTATTTTAGGGGGGATTACCCTTCATTTTTTCTTGATCAGATATCTGTTGTATTTTGACAGGATTTTGTTGATCTAAATATTTTTGATACCAAACACGCAATGTTTCAGGAGTACAACCGATTTTAGGATCAATAGCTGTGATTGCTGCCCAAGTAGAAGGATAATCTTTTTCAGATTCAATTAGGGTCTGTTGACATTTACTGTTCATAATTAAACCTATAAAGGTAGCCATAAAAATATACAGGCTAAGGCAACAGCACTTTGATAATTTCTTTTGAGCTTGTCATATCGAGTAGCTATCCCTCTAAATTGTTTTAATCTACAAAACATATTTTCAACTAAATGCCTGATTTTATATAAATACCAGTCCATATGATAACAATAAGATAACGATGATCTGACCAATTTAATTTCTTTGCAATTCGCTAAAAAATACACATAAGAAAAACCCAACCGAATATACTCAGGCTAGGTTTTATCTCATTATTTTTCAAGTCAGTTCTAGTGAAATTGGCTAAAATTCAGCTTGTATTTCAATGTCGAACTTAGAAGTTGTATTCAAGACCTACTGTGAAGTGGCACTGTTGCAAATAGAGATTTGAGTCGATGATGTTCCCTTTAAAAAGTACTTAGAGACCGAAAACCCTGTTGATTAGACACACTTCACCCTGAGGCTGACCATAATAAAATGACGATGCTTGTCCTTTACGTAGTGCACGCATGACTTCAATACCTTTAATTGTGGCATAAGCCGTCTTCATAGATTTGAATCCTAATGTGGCCCTGATGATCCGCTTTAGCTTGCCATGATCACATTCAATCACGTTATTTTTATACTTAATCTGCCTGTGCTCAAGGTCTGGTGGACATTTACCTTCCCGTTTTAACCGTGATAAAGCACGTCCATATGTGGGTGCTTTATCCGTGTTGATCACTTGTGGAATTTGCCACTTCTTCACATTATTTAAAATTTTTCCAAGAAAACAATATGCTGATTTGGTATTACGTCTAGAAGAAAGATAAAAATCAATGGTATCGCCACGTTGATCGACTGCACGATACAGATAAGACCATCGTCCATTCACTTTTACATAGGTTTCATCAATATGCCACGAGCTCAGATCTGTAGGATTACGCCAATACCAGCGTAAACGTTTTTCTATTTCAGGAGCATAACGTTGAACCCAACGGTAAATAGTCGTGTGATCAACATTCACACCCCGTTCGGCCAGCATTTCCTGCAGTTCACGATAGCTAATGCCATATTTACAATACCAGCGCACAGCCCAAAGAATGATTTCGCCCTGAAAATGCCGACCATGGAAAGGATTCATATGCTGCACCTTTAGCTAAAACAGTCTTCAGCTTACCATTCGTGGTTATTTGCAACAGTGCCCTTTTTAAAGGGAACATCATCGACTCAAATCTCTATTTGCAACAGTGCCCTCTAATCTTAACTTCAATTAAATGCTCAAATAAAAGAGTAATTATAAATGAGTCCTTGCGATTTAAGTTATTCATCGTCTTTGTGATGATCATTATCTAATAGCTTACAAGTAAAAATTATTGCTAATATGACTAGGCTAGAAGAAATACCAGCATATAAGTTGGCTAAAGTTCCACCAAAAACAACAATATCTTCTAAAAACAAGATGACTATAACTATAATAGATACATGTAATATAATAACTTTTAGATCATGAAACTTATTAATTGATAGTGTCTTAAGAAAAGAACTATTGTCAAAGAGAATTCTTAAAAAAAGCAGTAGCGTACTTTGCCAAAGAAAGTCAGTGAGGTACGCCTGCATGAAACAGTATAAAGATACATACCCAATCACCATGATGGCGAAGCTGTTAAAAGTTTCAGTATCAAGATTTTATGAGTGGTTGAAAAGTGGCTTAAGCCAAAAACAAATTCGAAGAAATCAGCAGACTATCATGGTGAAAATAGCACATCAGGAGACCAATGAAAGCTATGGCTATATTCGCCTGAGTAAGCATTTACACGCTCAAGGTGTTCAAATTAGCCAATATGCAGTACGTACAATAAAGAAGGTCAATAAACTCTTTTGCAAGCGCCATAAGCGCTTTAAAAGAACAACAAACAGTGATCACAACCGTCCCGTCTACAAAAACTTATTAGAGCAAAAATTTAACGTGAGCACTCCAAACCACGCGTGGGTAAGTGACATTACCTACATTTGGACAAACGAAGGATGGCTATATCTGGCTGCTTCAAAGGATCTTTATACAAAGCAGGTTGTTGGCTATAGTCTAAATGAACGTATGACAGCACAGTTGGTCTGTGATGCTCTTAAAATGGCTATTCGGAATCAAAAACCGCCACAAGGCTTAATTGTTCACTCAGACAGAGGCAGTCAATATTGCAGTCATGTATATCGAAATATGATTGAAAAATATGATTTTCAAGGTTCAATGAGTAAGCGTGGAGACTGCTTTGATAATGCACCAATTGAAAGCTTCTGGGGCATATTAAAGAATGAACTTATACACCATCGTACTTATGAAACGAGGGAAAAAGCGAAAGCAGATATTACAAAATACATAGAGCTATTTTATAATCAGCAAAGAATCCAAAAAGGATTGGATTTTAAGACACCAAATCAAATGGCAGAGGACTTTTACAGGTTGGCTGTCTAGAATCCTCCCAAGCGAAAGCCTCCGTTTTTATCAACACACATCAATATTTAAAATTCAGGAAAAAAATATGAACAATAATTATCCTAAACCTATGATAATAATGCACTGGATTACCTTTGTTTTAGTTGTAATTGTATATTTGACGAGTGGAGATCCAACAAGAACAGGTTTGCAGGGCCAGATTCATGTTATAGGTGGAATTTCAATATTTATTCTATTTTTCGTGCGGTTGAGTGTTGTTTTTCTCTATAAAAGAAGTATTCCTCAAAATGAGATCATTAATCCGTATCAAATAAAATTATTTAAAATTGTCAGATTTACGCTTTACGTAAGTTTATGTGTCGTTCCAATAGCGGGCTGGCTTGCATTATCGAGTTTCACTGATAACTTCCAAGTATTCTCTTTAAATTTGCCACTTTTGAGCAGTGTTAGAGAGGTTAAATATATTGGTCAGATGCATCAATTTTTAGGTAACTTCTTTATTACAGTCGTAGGTTTACATGCTTGTGCTGCATTAATCCACCATTTTATTTTCAAAGATAATGTATTAAAAAGTATGCTTTTTAAAAAAATGAAATGATTTAGATCTATAACTATAGAAAATAGGCATATTGTTCACCTAGAACAACATGCTTTATTGATATAAAGCATGTCAGATAGGTCAGGTATTTCTATAGACTTATTATCTATACTCCTCATGGAGTGGGAATATTTGGATTATACAAAAAAGGATCTTATGCCACCGCAACATTAAATAATGATCCAATCCAAGCACTGAATAACATGGCAATAATACCCCAAATCATTACCCGAATCGAACCTCTCCAAATACTGGCGCCGCCCGCATAACTGGCCAAGGCACCCATAATTCCGAGACTTAATACCCCAATCAGCATGACGCCTTTCTCTAAGTATCGCTCAGGCAGAAGCATAATTGAAATTAAAGGAAATAATGAGCCTACAGTAAATGCAATGGCTGAAGAGAAGGCAGCACGAAACGGCTGGGCAGAAGTATGATCTGAAATACCAATTTCATCACGCGCATGTGCATCTAAAGCATTGTGTGCAGTCAGTTGTTGCGCGACTTCTTGCGCTAAAGCGGGTTGTAATCCACGCTGTATGTAAATATTTTTTAGCTCATTTAATTCATGTTCAGGATGGCGTTGCAGTTCACGTTCTTCCATCTGCAGATCATTCTTTTCAATGTCTTGTTGCGATTTAACGGAGATGTATTCACCTGCAGCCATCGATGCAGCTCCAGATATTAATCCGGCGATACAGGTCACCAGTACAGTATGGGTAGATGCTCCACTGGCTGCGATTCCCACCACGAGACTTGTGACTGAAATAATCCCGTCATTTGCCCCCAGCACAGCTGCACGCAACCATCCCGCACGTTCGATGTAATGTTTTTCAATATGATAAGAATGGCGCACAAGGTATATCCTTTTTGTTATCAGGATGATTATAATAAATTTATTTCATCTGTAGAGATTATTATTGGCTAATTTCAAAAACCGTGATTAAAAGGCAAAAAAATTTGGCACTGTTGCAAATAGAGATTTGAGTCGATGAAGTTCCTTTTTAAAAGTGCTTAGAGACCGAAAACCCTGTTGATTAGACACACTTCACCTTGAGGCTGACCATAATAAAATGACGATGCTTGTCCTTTACGTAGTGCACGCATGACTTCAATACCTTTAATTGTGGCATAAGCCGTCTTCATAGATTTGAATCCTAATGTGGCCCTGATGATCCGCTTTAACTTACCATGATCACATTCAATGACATTATTTTTATACTTAATCTGCCTGTGCTCAATATCTACTGGACATTTTCCTTCTCGCTTTAACCGTGATAAAGCATGGCCATAGGTCGCTGCTTTATCTGTATTGATGACCCGTGGAATTTGCCATTTTTTCACCGTATTGAAGATCTTTCCTAAAAAACAATAGGCTGATTTACTGTTCCGTCTAGCGGAAAGGTAAAAGTCAATCGTATGACCCCGTTGATCAACTGCACGATACAGGTAAGTCCATCGCCCCTTCACTTTGATATAAGTCTCATCCATATGCCATGAATGTAAATCTGTAGGATTACGCCAATACCAGCGTAAGCGTTTTTCCATTTCTGGAGCATAACGCTGAACCCAACGATAAATTGTGGTGTGGTCAACATTCACACCTCGTTCAGCGAGCATTTCTTGAAGTTCACGATAGCTGATGCCATATTTACAATACCAACGAACAGCCCAAAGAATGATTTCACCTTGAAAGTGCCGACCATGGAAGGGATTCATCTGCTGTATCTCGAAATAAATAAGATATTTAGCTTATCATGTCAGCCTATTTGCAACAGTGCCTATGCGAGCAGTTACTTATACTGCTCTTTCTCATGTCCTAAAAGCCTTTGACCATGTCAAATCGCAACATTGAGGTTATCTTGTTTTGGAATAAGCGTGGTCATTGTATGAAAGTGTTGATACATGATGGACTGGGTATTCAAAGCTCTACGGTTGAAACAAGCAACATTTCACTGGACTCAAACTCATCATAGTGAAACAATTACAAGCATTGATTCAGAGTTTCGCTTGATAAAGAATTTGACAATGTGCATCAAACATCATGACATCAATTCAGTCAGCCAAGCTGAATAGCCTAGATCCGTGTCTGTGCAGAAAAGGACGCCTTCATATAAAATAACTCAAATAGATAAATTACCACCACACTGCTAGAGCCTGAGCTGAATTTAAAAATATCTATAGGGTTCACCGGGGACTTACAGTAAATTTAACTTGGATAAAAAATATCCCCCTTAAAAAAGTGGGATATTTTTAATTTATTTATTTATTTAATATTTCTTTTAATTCATCTGCACTATATGTCGATAAATTTTCTATAGCTGCTCGAACAATACTTGAACGATTTATTCTTGCATTTTGCCCTTTTACAACCAGCTCATCAATTAGTTTACTAATATCTTCATTGAGAGAAAAAGTGTAACGAATAAATTTTTTTTCACTTGATTCTAAAGCCTTTACCCTCTTTTCTGCACCAGATATAAATGCATCTAACATTTTATCTTGTTCAGTAGGTTCAGGTTTTTTGTTTAGCCCAGTTAAACCAGCCATAGTTATACTCCTAAAAACTCTCTTGCAATACTTTCAATTTCAGCTTTCGCTTTAGGATCACTATTTACTTCAAAAACCGAAAGCCCATTTTCATCTGCATCATCATAAACATTTCGATTTGTTGTGATTGAATTCAATGCATCAATACCAAATGATTTGCATGCCTCTTTTGCATCTAAAATTCTTTGAACTTGAGAAGGAAGAGTTGGACACTGAGTAATAATTGCTCTAGCTTTCAGATTTGGATTTACTGTCTTTGCTAATTTTAAAACTTGTTCCATATGATCTAAAGTTTTTAGATCTCTTCGTTTGGGTCTAAACGGCAATAACATATGTGTAGCTATAGTCATTGCTGAACGTAATGCTTCAGAATCCTGTCCACCTGCATCAATGATAATATCTTGGTATCTTTTATCTAAATCTTTTAAAACTGAACGTATATTCCCTGATGCTTGTACTGATGGAATATTATTTAATTCATCGTTTTCATCTCTTTCTTTGACCCAATCTGTTGTTGTTCCTTGAGGGTCAGCATCTAATAAGAGGACGTCTCTTTGACTTTGTTGTAAGTAAACTGCAAGATTTTGAGCTAAACAGCTTTTACCAGCACCGCCTTTTTCACCACCAACTAAGATAATCATAATTTATGTAAGTTACGTAAGTTTGTTTGTGTATAATTTAACGGTGATTTATGAAGTAATCAACTATCATGAAAAAAAAATTAAAAAAAAGTTATCCACAAAAGAATGGTCTTTTTGAATTTATATATATTTATTTAAATTTATTATTTATATCTCTGCTCAAAGCTTGACTAGCAAAGGGATACAGGAAGTATATGTTGACAAATTCCTACCAATAAGTTGACTTTTTCCTGTTTCTGAGTTGACATATTCCTACCAATAAGTTGACTTTTTCCTGTTTCTAAGTTGACAAATTCTGTGCATAAGTTGACAAATTCTTTTATTAAAAATACTTTCATTTGTGGACGTTAAGTAGTATTGTCAATATATCTATTTATAACATTTTCCTTAATATATCTCCCTATGAGTAACATAGTATATAAAGATAATAATTTGGTTGAAGCATCGTATTCACTAAATCTATCTGAGCAAAGGCTAATATTAATTGCGATCATTGCTGCTCGAGAAATTGAGAAAGAACTTACTTCTGATACTATACTTACGATTCATGCTTCTGAATACATGAAACAGTTTAATTTAGGACGTCAAGCATCTTATGAAGCGTTACAATCTGCATGTGATAATCTTTTTGAACGGCATTTGAATTATAAAGCAGTAGATCCTATAACTGGAAAAATAGGAATATACAAAAGTAGGTGGGTTTCAAAAGTTGGTTATGTTAAGGAAGAGGGATGCGTCCAACTAATTTTTGCACCAGATATTATCCCCTTATTTGTAAAACTTGAAGAAAAGTTCACAAGATATGAACTTAAACAAATCTCACCACTTACAAGCATTTATGCTATTCGCCTGTATGAGTTACTCATACGTTGGAGATCAACTGGTAAGTTATATATTTCTATAGATGAGCTTAGATCAAAACTCGGATTGATAGAAGATGAATATAAAAAGATGGGAGACTTTAAAAAAAGGGTTCTTACCGTAGCTTTAAATCAAATTAACAAATTTACGGATATTACTGTTTCTTATATACAAAAAAAGGAGGGAAGAAATATTTCAGAATTACATTTCATGTTTGAAGAAAAAGAACAAAATAAAACGAGTACAAGTGCTCCTTTAGAGCCAACTTATAAATTGACAGCTAAGCAATGTATATTCTTTGCTAAAAAGCTATGTGATATTACTAACTATCCAAAATTTGGTAATGATTTCGCACATCGTGGAGAGACTCTAGAAGACTTTCAGGAAAGGATATCAAGTGATCTTCTTGATAGCGATAATGTTAGAAAGTATTTTTCTTATTTGTTAGAAGTTGGTTATGCTCCTAAATACAAGAAGTAACCCTTTAGTTAATTGTCACTTTAAACAAAAGACCACGCCCTTTCATACTAAGTTTTTAATTAAGATTGCTTTCATGTGATTTTAATATGAATTAGCATAAGTTACATAACTTATGCTGGTTAAGTAACCACCTATCCTGCCTTTATAATTTAT
>NZ_JBWZNA010000033.1:0-22159 GCF_056725885.1 Acinetobacter sp. GRABPA_MV_2 | reverse complement strand
GATCTATGGCTGTATTATGGCTTTTGTGTAATCCAATCCATTTGATCCGAATGTTCTCTTTTGCAATAAAGCAGCCTCTTCTGCTTTTCTTGAACCAACGAACAATGCCATTGATTTGATTCAATTGGCAACGGTGATGCTGAATCACATCTCCAAAGAAGGGATTAAATGCAAGAAATGTGGTAAGAAAAAATAGGGGATGGAAGTTATTATCCGTCTAATTGGAACCAGCCCATGAGTGGAGATCAGTTGAGTAAGTATCATCTTAAGTGAATAAGAGAAGGATGGCTCACCTCACTTCTCCAAATAACAACGCTATACTTTTCAAGCCAGTTTAGATATTGGCAACTACATTTCATTCTTCATCATGCTGGTCTTATAGCATGTAGACAATCACTACATCATTTGCATTCAATACTCAATACAGCCTGTCAGCAGAACCGCAGCGATATTTTTTCGTGCATACATGTAGTGTTTAAATCCATTCATTTTTCAATGATCCCCTACCGTTTATCACATTTATGGTCGATCTTTAACCTTGTGAAAAATGCATATACCGATATCTTCAAACTGTCAAATTTATGGATACATGACATTTAAAGAAATTATCCGATCAATTTTTTAGATAAAACTCATCAAGAAAAAATTTATTATTATTCATAACTTCACTAACAACCACATAAAAACAATAATTTAACAAATTATTCTTCCAATTTTTTTAGATTTAGTGTTATTACCCTAAATCCATGCTTAGCTCATTCTATTACATAAATGATTTAGAAGTATCCACGATATAAATTGCTTGCCCTCACACCTCTGCCCCTCTCACGCCCAAAAAATTTACACTAAAAGGCAGATTAAGCCCGTACGAGTTACATATCGCCGCATGCTATGTTGAAAGCATTTAAGAAAATATCCTCAATATTTATAAGATTTTTAAAATATGAACTACTTTTCGAAGAACCCTTTCTAAGTAATGTGACCAAAAAGGAAAAATGAAAATACTGAGATTTCCTTATCAACAATCAGTCAAAGTACATCCTGATGAATTTCT
The DNA here is from genome assembly GCF_056725885.1 of Acinetobacter sp. GRABPA_MV_2. NCBI lineage: Bacteria > Pseudomonadati > Pseudomonadota > Gammaproteobacteria > Moraxellales > Moraxellaceae > Acinetobacter > Acinetobacter sp. GRABPA_MV_2. Next base: position 21,105 of record NZ_JBWZNA010000033.1, on the reverse strand, counting down.
GTAACCGATACCCAAGGACCATACCTACCTTCCGAAGTGCTGTGCAACAAAGCCCTCCTCAACCACACTATAGCTATAAATTAATTCCATTATTTTGTGGTTTAATTAAATTATTAAAGTTTAAGACCCAATTTAATGGATTTATATTTCACTAAACCCGAAGAAGTCGTGACGCTTTTAGGTGAGCGTTTACGTAAGCAACGACTCTTTTTGGAGATGTCTCAAGCTGAGGTTGCAGCACGCGCTGGTGTCGGCGTGAATACGGTTTCGAATCTTGAAGCGGGACGAAATGTATCTGTTGAAAATTTAGTCCGTATTGCAATGGTCTTGGGTCGATTAAACGAACTTCAGGAGCTGTTTCAACCTCAGCTTAACAGTGTAAAAGACATTCTACGCTATGAAAGTCAAAGTAAGCGCCAGCGTATTAAGAGGAAGGGATAATGCTCAACAGTCTTAATGTTTATTACAACGGTTGGGGCGAATCATGGTTATGGGGAACGCTGATTAGTTCAACAGCCACCACAGGTAGACCCACTATTGCTTTTGAATATAGTCCAGAAGCAATACAGCGAGGTGTTCAGCTCTCTTCTTATTTACTCCCTTTAAAAGGTCTACCACTGAGACAGGGTTTTCCTACTTATCAAATGGGATTACCTGGTCCAGTCTATGATGCTTTGCCGGATGGTTGGGGCATGTTATTAATGGATCGATATTTTCGAAAAATTGGACTGCATCCGGCACGAATCGGCCCTTTGGAACGTCTAACTTATATTAGCACCCATGCAACGGGTGCTCTCTCCTTTGAACCCTGTGTCGCAGATATGCAAACTTCAGAGAATATTCCCCTGCCGCAGTCCAAGAAGTCCTCAAAGGAGAAGGTGGCGAATTTTTACAACATTTGCTGGTCATGGGTGGCTCCCCCAAGGTGCCAGATCCAAAGCATTGGTTTACCGAGATCCTGTCAATTTTGAGTTTTCGACGCAAGCTTCTGATCAAAATGAAGCCTGGCTGATTAAGTTTCCTGCTCAGCAAGAGCATCCTGAAGTCTGCGCCATTGAAGCCGTCTATGCAGAATGTTTGCGACTTTGTGCAATCGAGACTCCAGACACCCATTTTTTTAATTTGCCCAATGGTTTAATGGCTTTTGCTGCTAAACGATTCGACCGTCAAAATGGCATGCGGATTCCAATGCAGAGTTTGGCTGCATATACCGGAGCAGACTATAAAGTTCCAGGTAGCCTAGACTACCGCAATTTTCTTCGGGCAACCTTGATGTGTACGCAAGATGTGCGAGAAAGGCTGCATACTTTTAAACGTGCTGTGTTTAATGTACTTTTCAATAATCGGGATGACCATACCAAGCATTTTTCTTTTCTCATGGCAAAAAATGGTCAATGGAAATTGGCTCCAGCCTATGACGTGACCTTCTGTGAAGGTCTAGGTGGTTATGATCAAATGGACATTGTGGAAGAAGCGCTCAATATTTCTCGAAATGACATACATAAACTCGGTACTTCAGAAGCGAATCTGACTACTCTAGAAGTCGATGAGATCATCTTGGCCATGCGTGAAATTGCACTTCAATTTAGTCAAATTGCGCAACGCCTGTATCCTCATCAAATTCGAGAATCTACCCTAGAGATGATTCAATCACGAATTCAACAAAATATTGATTTTTTAACTGAAACCTAAGCGTAAATATAAACTAAGCGCCAACCATCAACTTATAGTTAGTCGCTACATAATCTGTAGAACCTGTGAATTAGCTCGCTTTATAATCACGAATATTAGATGGATCACCGCCAAGATACGTTCTGCAAACGTGAAATCACTACATCCAGATCGAAAATCGCTAAGAAAAAACTATCACCAAAAAAAGGTCTGCACTATGGATAGATGCAGACCAAACTCTGGATAACTACAAGCACGAGAAATATGTCGCAATTTTGTATAGACATGAATTTGATAAAATCAGCCCAGAAAGCCAGAAATTCATAAAAACTATTTCATCAATCCCCTATAACTTAAATCACGTTCATGGTCGATCTTAAATCTTGCGAAAAGTACTCATGCTGACCTAGCCAAACTGTAAAACTCATGTATTCATAGCCTTTAAATGAATCTTTCAATCGTTATATTTAAGGTAAAAACTAGTAATCAGAAGTTATTATCATTCCCATATAAAACAAACATCAGATTAAAAACAATAACTTAGTAAATTATTTTTCCATTTTTTTATATTTAGTGTTATCTTTCCTAACTTCATCTGGGAGAGTTGAGTTTGATCATAGATCATTCGATAGCCTGCTTGTTGCATTTCTGCGATCAAATTCCGTTGGTCTATCCGTTCTCCCCCTTGATCTTTCGGCAGAAATTGACGCTTACCCCCGCCTAGAATCACATCAACCCCATCTTTTAATTTGACGTTATAACGCTGATAGATATCACCTTGCGAACTTGGTACTAATTGGGATGCTATGTCATTTTCAGCATCACGATGACAAATATGAGCATAAGTCGATGCTGGTGTAGCATGCGTAATGCGAGTTGTTGTGACTACCCCTGTACCCCAACCTCGTGCTTTGGCCAATTCGAGTAAAGTTTGGGTGTCTTGCTTATTTTGGTTCTGAGGATTGGTTCCACATTGATGATTTCCGGCCTGATTTGGTTCTACTGCAATTGTTCCAGTCTGCATGGATATCACTTCATTTTTCATTTTTACACCTGTCATATAGGCACCCAGCGATGGTGCGCTATCTGTAACCTGTGCACCTTCTGAGAAAGTACGAACAAATGCTGACTCTGGCAGTTGATCTATTGGCAGTTGGCCATCTTCACCAACAGCGTAAATTCGTGCAGCTGTTAGTGTCGTGATACCCATTGCATCTTCCAAGAAAAAAACCACACGTTGAGGCTGTTTTGATGGTTGTACTGAAGTAGAAGTTGATTGAACTAAAGCAGGACTTTGACAGCACGTCAAAATAACTGTGCCCAAACTACACCATGCCAAACTTATTAATTTTTTATTAAATTTTTTCTTATGCCAAAGCATTGCATCAACTCATCTTAGGATGGTCGAAAAATACGCTTTAAATATTCAATTTACATGACAAATTTATGAAAATATTATTATGACTACTTATATAAATTTTCCTAATTGCAAAAAATAGTGTAGCAACTTGCTACACTATTTTTTTACTTTATTTTTCTAACATTCGTTTTAGGAAAGCTTTTAATTCTTGTAAATTTTGATCATCAAATTGGCCCATTTTTAAAGATACCTTTAATGTATTATGGTCAAATTTGATATTACCAGCAACTTTCCCATCATATTCAATTTTATGTACAATTGAAGTTTGAATTACTTCTTTCGTTTCTCTTGACTTAAAGATTTTTTCAGCTAGTGATGCCAGTTTTGTCTGTTCAACTTCTTTTTTAAGCAATTTTGACCATGCTTCGAATAATGCTTCTTTAGCATTTTCATGGTTTTCATCATGATCTGATAGAAACTTTTTCACTGCTGTAGCAGCGGTCCGTGCTAATAATGACGGCTGTTTCTCCAAATCTTCAATCAACTCTCCAGGTAATTTTTCAAAAGATAAATATTTATACATATCTTCACGATTCATACCTAATGACTTTGCTAACTTCTGCTTATTTTTTTTTAATTTTTCATCCAAAGAAGTTAATCCAACATATATTTCATAATCTGTCAGATCTTCTCGCTTTAAATTTTCAGCTAATGTTAATAAAGCAACTTCTTCATCCGATGCATCAATAATGATTACTTCAATAGTGTTCTTATTGAGAAATTGGTGGGCTTTCAATCGTCTTTCACCAGCAATCAACTCATATTTATCATTTATTCTACGAACTGCAATTGGTTGTAATAGCCCAATTTCTTCAATTGATGCTGCTAAATCTTCAATATCTTGTTGATTAAAGAGTTTTCGAGGCTGGTTAGGGCTAGCCTGAATATCTGTAATTTGTACATTACGTCTTAGCTCTTTGACATCGTTAATATGCTCCTTTTGGGCATGTTGATGCTTTTGAGTATTTTGCTGAAGACGTTTAGCCAATAGCTCTTTATTACTTACCATAGTATTTCCAGAATTATATTATCCGACACGCTGAACAATTTCTTGTGCTAAAGTTTCAAAAGCTTTTCGAACTTTTGAGTTTTTATCAACAGATAATAAAGGTTGTTGCAAAATTGCAGCTTGATTAACCTTAGTGCTCATTGGAATTGTGGTATGCAATAATTCTCCAACTTGATTAAATGCTTCATCTTTTATTAATTTACATACATTCTGACGCTCATCATGTTTAATTAATAAAGCACCTAAGAGTTCTAATTCAGGGTTAACTCTTCTAATTTTACTTAAATGATTAATTAAATCAGTAACACCATAGAGACCGTATTGTGAACCAGATTCAATTGGAACAATAACATGTGTCGAAGCGGCTAAAGCATTGCTGGTTAGTAATTTTAAGCTAGGAGGGCAATCAATAAGAATGTAGTCATATAATCCTTCTAGAATTTCCAATTTATTTGAAAGTTCCTCGGATGGTCTTGGTGCATCATCTTTCAATTGATCTTCAGTTTTACCAAGAGTTAATGAGCCATATATTAAAGAAACATTTTTAAATTTTGTTTCTTCTTCTAATGCTTCCGATAATAGACTTATATCACCAATAAGTAATTCAGCTGATGTAGTTTCAACTTCGCTAGGGTGTCTTAATCCTATATGTAAACTTGCATTTGCTTGTGGATCCAGATCAATTACTAAGACCTTATTTCCTAATTCAGCAAGTTCTGAAGCAAGATGTACTACAGTAGTTGTTTTCCCGCAACCACCTTTATGATTAGCTACAGCAATGATTTTAGTTGACATATTTGTCTTAAGGAATTTACTTTGATTTCATTTAATATAAAGATATTTGTAGCAACTTGCTACAGTTCCTTTGTCATATTTTTATCTTTTGAATTCAAAAGATGTGGGAAAAACATTTCTTAACTTTTTTAAAAAATATAGCTAGCTAATTTTAATTAGTATTAATTAGTATTAATTAGTTAATTATAATTAGACAAGTTTTATTTTTTAAAAAACAATTAGATAGATTTTTTAAAGTGGAAGGTTTGTCACTAATAAGTGGAAGGCCTGTCATTGATAAGTGGAAGGCCTGTCACCGATAAGTGGAAGGTTTGTCACTAATAAGTGGAAGGTTTGTCACTGATAAGTGGAAGGTTTGTCACTATGGTGGAAGACTTGTCATTGTGATTTATTTTAATGTGTATTTTTTAATTTAAAACAATACGATTCAACTGCTTGTGATGTTGATAAGTTTGTTTTTATTGAAATAAAGGTGGAAGACTTGTCATTAGATGTTTTTTATTCTGTGGATAAAATATTTGTATAAAATTTAATTGATAACATGATGTTTGATAGTCAAGAATACCGGAATGGTGGAAGGCTTGTCACTTTAATGGTGGAATATGTGTTGAGTAATTCCACTTTAGTGGTGCTGTAGGCTATTCCTACTTTCAAATTGATTGCTTGAGCGACACAGATGAATTATCAAAGGTGGAAGAACTGTCACTTAAAAGTGTTTATTTTTATATTTATTCCACCATAAGGCTGAATAGTACCAAAATTGCACTTTAATAGTGACACTTCTTCCACTCTTAAGGTGTTTGATGGGCATAAACTGAGTTAATTTAATGTAAGTATGAGAAAATAGTGAGCGGTTTGCATCTTCTTCCACTTTTGTGTATAACATGTAGAAAATATTTTAATCTTTCCACTTATGAGCAATCACAACGAACCAGAAGAATTAGAACATCTACCTTATTGTATTGGTAACATTCGACATAATGGAGTAGTCAGCACTAGTAACCGTCTGATTAGACCAATTGAATTATCATCTAATGAGTATAAAGCTCTTCTTTATGCAATGGCTGTTGCGAATTATGGTGAGAAGAATAATCAAGATCGTGAAATTACAGAGCAAACTTATATTTATTTGCATAAAGATGATTTAGGCGAATTATTAGGATTAGATAAAAAGAATTCCATTAATGTTGCTATTGATCGTATTTATAAAGAATTATCATCACGAGTAGCTCATTTTGTAATTGAAGAGCCCGTGGATGATAATAAGCGTAAAGTTAAAAAAGTACACTCAGTAGTACCAATTATTCGTGAACTCCGTTGGGAAGATGATGCTAAAAATGCTTTGCAGATACGTTTCACCAGTGAAGTACTTCCGTATTTTACTCGTTTAGCAAATGGAAATTTTACGACCTATCAATTGAAAGATTTATTTGCTTTGGACTCTGTAACCAGTATGAGTTTGTATTCATACTTTATCAAAAATGAATTTAAGTATGCTAATCAAGATTCTTATGAGGTTGAACTTTCACTTGAGAATATCAAAGCATTAATTGATATTGGGGAGAAAAAATACGATCGTTGGGTTGATTTTAGACGATACGTTTTAGACAAGATTATTGAAGAAATTAATGAAAGGACTAGTCTTCAATTAGAGTACGATACCATCAAGAAAGGTCGACCTATTGTCGGAGTTCGATTTAAAATTCTTAATAGGCATGCCACTGAAGTTGTTGTATCTAATACTAATGATAAGACTCAAATCTATTTAGATGTCAATTTTGATGATAACGCGCTTGTTAAAGAATTAGGTGCGAAGTTCGATATGACTGTAAGGTCTTGGTACATCTATGCAAACGACCCAAATTATAAACAGTTTAGTAAGTGGTTTAAGACAGAAGGGTGCTTAACTGAATCTCAAGCAAATGTGATAGTTAATGATATTATGTTCCAAATGGATTTTGCTGTAGCTGGCAGTTCAATGAGTGAATTTAAGAAAGAAATGAAATATAAATTAAAAAATAATCCAAATTTTGTAAAAGAAAATAGAAAACGATTGAATGAAATCTTTGGAAAAGACGTTATATGACTGTGTAGCAAGTTGCTACACTTTTTACTATAAGATGTAAAATAAGCTTAATATCAGTTTATGTCATATTTTTATAGGGCTTTGTTGCATAAAGGTTTGAAAGATAGAAGCGATCCTAATTGAGCCAAATTCAAGTGACAACTTGGGTGTGAGGGCGCCCCAATTCTGTGAATTTGTTCAAAAGGGCTACGCGTGCATGAATCTCATTCACCTGACTAGGAAAACTCCTTGCTGTTAATTTATCGCCTAATAATTTGATGCAATGCATCTTGGTTTCCACCAAACTTCGACGGTGATAACCAGACCACTTTTTCCAAAGTGACCTTCCTAGCAGTTTGACTGTTTTCAATAACTCATTTCGCTCTATAGACCTGACTTGCTAATCTTTCCGAGGCTTTGTATTCTTCCTGGGTGGAATGACCGCATGTGCATCACGATTTAAAATGACTTGTCGGCAGTGCTTTGTGTCATAAGCACCATCTGTATAAACTGAATCAATTCGTTCATCCAAGGGAACTTGAGAAAGTAAATCTTCGAGCACTTGTGAATCGCTGACATTATTTGTCGTGAGTTGTACTGTACGTATTTGAAGGGTTTCAGCTTCTATAGCAATATGGAGCTTACGCGATTGGCGACGATATTCAGATCCATGTTTCTTGCATTTCCATTCACCTCCACCTAGAAATTTCAAGCCAGTAGAGTCCACGAGTAGATGCAGACCATCTCTACTTTTTTGGTAGCTAATTGCAATATCAATATGCTTTTGTCTTCTACAAAGCGTGGTGTAATCTGGTGCTGTCCAATTTAATACACAAATTTTAATCAGACTTTGGACAAAGCCAGTGACCATATGTAAAGATAGACGGAATAAGGATTTAATCATTAACCAGCATTGGATAGCTGCGTCGGAGTAGGTTTGATTTCGCCCTTGTTTGCCTTTTGATGGAGCATACCATTGCGTAGCAGGATCAAACCAAATGGCAATATTTCCGCGACTCATGAGTGCTCGGTTATATGCGGGCCAATTGGTTGTGCGGTAGATTTTGTGTGTAGGCTTCTTCATTTAAAAATTATATCGCTGAAAAAGCCGTTACAGATAGGTTTGTGCAACAAAGCCCTTAGTTGAAAAAACTTTTAGATTTCATGCTCACACACCACCTAAAACAAAAAATATCTGATTGATTTTACAGGCTTTTAATTTAATGTTTTATTCTACCCACTCGCAATATCAACGTTTAGTATCACGACTCACTAACTCATTAACTAAATATGGAGCAGTACGGCTATCTTGATTTTCTGTTATTTGTTTTGGTGTTCCTGCCACAACAATATTCCCACCAGCATTTCCAGCACCTGGTCCCACATCAATCACCCAATCTGCTTGTGCAACGGCACGCATATCATGCTCAATCATAACCACGGTATTACCCGCATCGACTAATCGCTGCAATTGAACTAACAATCGATCTACATCTGATGGATGCAAACCTGTAGTTGGCTCATCAAGTATATACAGTGTATTTCCACGCTGATTGCGTTGCAGCTCGGTCGCCAATTTAATACGTTGCGCTTCTCCACCAGATAGTTCAGTCGCTGGTTGCCCTAAACGTAAATAACCAAGGCCAATTTCCTTTAATAATTGTAGTGAACGAGCAATCGAGACCTCTCCATCAAAAAAATCACGTGCTTCATTGACGGTCATTCCTAATATTTCAGCAATATTACGTCCATTCCAGCGAATTTTCAGAGTGTCATCATTATATCGAGCACCATGACATGTCGGACAAGGGGCATATACACTTGGCATAAACAATAATTCTACACTGACAAAGCCTTCACCTTCACAAGTTTCACATCGCCCTTTAGCCACATTAAACGAAAAACGTCCAGCATCATAATGAGCTTGGTGAGCTTCAGGAGTCCCAGCAAATAACTTTCTAACATGATCAAATAAACCCGTATAAGTTGCCAGATTAGAACGTGGAGTACGACCAATTGGTTTTTGATCAACCTGTACCAGACGCTGTATAGCCTCCACATCACCAGCCAGAGAACCCTGTGTAACCTCGGTAACCAACATTCCTTCATTTAAAGGATTATTTTCATTATTGTTTTTAGTTTCAGATTCATTGCCTAAATATGAAAGTACTAACTCGGGTAAAGCTTGAGAAACGAGACTAGATTTACCCGAACCTGAAATACCTGTAACTGCTGTAAGTACACCAAGAGGTATACGAGCATCAATATTATGCAGGTTATGTCGGTAAATATTGTTAAGTTCAAGCCAACCAGAGGGTGTACGTCCATAACTTTGAGTAACTGGGATTTTATTAAATAAATAACTTGCAGTACGTGAAGCTGAAATCTCACTTAAACCCTGAGGTACTCCACTATATAAAATATTACCACCTTGCTCTCCTGCATCTGGTCCAACATCCACTAACCATTGAGCACGACGCATGAGCTCTAAATCATGCTCTACAACAAATACGGAGTTTCCAGCGTCTCTTAATTTATCGAGAGAATCATATAATGACTGACTATCTGAAGGATGTAATCCAGCAGACGGTTCATCCAGTACATAAACTACACCAAATAGCATAGAACTTAATTGTGTTGCTAAACGCAAACGTTGTAACTCTCCCGCTGAAAGAGTCGGTGTGGCTCTATCTAATGTTAGATAACCAAGACCTAACTGGCGTAATTGATTTAAACGCCCCACCACACCATTTGCTAAACGCTGGGCAGCAATTTTCTTTTCATCTGAAAGTGCTGACGTACGTCTTACATCTGGAGATACAGAATGCACTGCTCTACCTGTTGTTGCTCGTTCAGATCTATCAAGTTGGGTTACTTTATTATTAGTCTTTTCTCCAGCATCATGAGCTTCGAAATTGCCAAGAACAATGGGCTCAAGCAGGCAAGTTAACTTATCCAAAGAAAGTTGCATAAACTCACCAATATCTATTCCAGCAAAGGTAATAGATAAGGCTTCTGGTTTAAGGCGTTTACCATGACAGGAAGGGCATATTTTTCCTTCCATAAAACGTGAAACACGTTTTTTCATCGACGTACTTTGGGTATTAGCAAAAGTATGAAGGACATAGCGACGAGCACCAGTGAAAGTGCCCATATAGCTGGGTTCTAGTTTACGTTTAAGTGCAGATTGAGTCTCAGCGGGGCTTAAACCAGCATAGACAGGAACTGTTGGGGTTTCTTCAGTAAATAAAATCCAGTCTCTATCCGATTGCGGTAAATCTTTCCATGGTCGATCAACATCATACCCTAGGGTTACTAGGATATCGCGTAAGTTTTGCCCGTGCCAAGCAGGTGGCCATGATGCGATAGCTTTCTCACGAATACTCAGTGTTGGGTCAGGAACCATTATCGATTCTGTAACTTCATAAATGTGACCTAAACCATGACAGGTAGGACAAGCGCCTTGAGGAGTGTTCGGTGAAAAGTCCTCGGCATATAACATTGGCTGATCGGCAGGATATGCACCAGCACGCGAATAAATCATTCGCACGAGACTTGATAAAGTTGTTACACTTCCAACAGAAGAACGGGTATTACTTGCACCACGTTGTTGTTGCAATGCTACTGCTGGTGGTAGACCATCAATAGCATCAACATCTGGTACTCCGACCTGATCTATTAAGCGTCTTGCATAAGGTGCAACAGATTCGAAATATCTTCTTTGTGCTTCAGCAAAAATAGTTCCAAAAGCAAGTGATGATTTTCCTGAACCCGATACACCTGAGAAAACAACAAGTGCATTTCTTGGGATAGAAACATCTACATCCTTAAGGTTATGCTCACGTGCACCTCGAACTTCAATACAATTATTAGATAAAGTAATGTTATTGTGTTCACCAAAAGAATGTATTTTCATGTTTCTACGAGCCTGTAAATTATTTTGTGTAAGTCCCATTTTTTTATAAATGATCTTTTAATCGATCATCGAACTGAATCGTAAACCAATTCATTGCTAAACGCCAATTTTGAATTGGCATGGTCCATTTTTTAGCAGCATTTGAAGTTGCTAAATAAATGACCTTTTTCACTGAATCATCAGAACAGAAGATCTTTCTCTTTTTAGTTGAATGGCGGATCACGCTATTCAATGATTCAATTGCATTTGTTGTATAAATCGCATGACGTATTTCAGCAGGATAGCTAAGGATCGTTCGGATATTTTCCCAATTTGCCCGCCAAGATTCTCCAATTTTTGGATACTGGTGATTTCATTGATCGCAGAAGATATCTAGGGACTTTAAAGCATTTTCCTCTGTACTTGCCTGATAGATCGCCTTCAATCCTGCTGTTACAGCTTTGTAGTCCTTCCAGCTCACAAATCTCAGGCTATTGCGTACAACATGCACGATACACAGCTGGATATCAGTATGAGGGTAGACAGAGGCTAGCGCATCAGGAAAGCCTTTTAGTCCTGAGAAGCGCTGCTTCGCAAGGCAGGCTACAAGAATATCTTGCACTCCTCGATTTTTAAGCTCTGTCATGACTGACAGCCAGAATTTGGAACCTTCTGTTTGAGCAAACCACATGCCAAGAAGTTCTTTTTGGCCATCTAGGTTAATGCCTAATGCTAAATAAACTGATTTATTGATTACTGTTGAATGCTGACGAACCTTAACAACAATGCAATCTAAATAGACAACAGGATAAAGACTATCGAGTGTTCTATTTTGCCATTCTGTCACTTGTTTAATGACAGCATCCGTCACCTTACTAATAAGGGAGGCAGATACATCGACATCGTACATTTCTTTAAAAAAAGCAACAATTTCTCTATTTGTCATTCCTTTCGCATATAGCGAAAGAATTTGATCATCCATGCTAGTAATGCGTGTTTGATGCTTCTTAATAATCTGTGGTTCAAAAGAGCCGTCACGATCACGAGGGATATCTAAAGCAAGCTGCCCACCTTGTGTTAGAACTGTTTTGGAGCTAAAACCATTACGTGCATTAGATCCATTCTTAGGTTGATGCTTTTCATAGCCTAAATGTTCAGAAAGCTCAGTATTCAGAGCGGTTTCGATCATGAACTTTTTGAATATGGCTGTCATTTGGTTTAAATCTTCAGGAGTTTTTAAACCTTTAGCTAATTCAGCTGCCATACTTTTGATTGTAGCTTCATCCATGTGAAGTACCTCTTTTTATTATCCTCAGTAGGATAAATGAAAATTAAGTACTTACACAAAATTTAGAACAGTCCCACAACTCATTTTGTTGAACTATATCTGTACAACAACTCTACCTCGAATTTTTCCATCTAAAATTTCATTGGAAATATTTAAAGCATCTGTTAACTGAATTTCAGTCGTTACTGTTTCTAATTTTGTTTGATCTAATTCTGTAGCCAAACGTTCCCATGCTTCTTTTCTTAATTCGATTGGTGCCATCACGCTATCAATTCCATATAAGGTGATCCCTCTTAGAATAAATGGAGCAACTGTTGCTGGAAAATCCATTCCGCCTGCCAAACCACACGCAGCAACTGCACCACGATATTTTGTACTAGCACATGCATTGGCTAAAGTATGGCTTCCAACAGTATCAATCACGCCAGCCCAAACTTCTTTGTTTAATGGCTTTCCTGAGGAAGATAATTCAATACGATCAATAATTTCACTCGCACCTAGATAGGTTAAATATTCTGACTCTTGAGGTCGACCAGTTGAAGCTGTAATCTCATAACCAAGATGATTCAAAATAATAATGGAAATACTACCTACTCCACCATTTGCACCTGTCACTAAAATTTTTCCATCACTTGGTTTAATACCATGTTTTTGTAAAGCCATGACACACAACATTGCGGTATAACCTGCTGTACCAATAACCATCGTATCTTTAAAAGAAAAAGCAGAAGGTTTTTGTATGAGCCAATCACCAGAAACAGTGACTTGCTCGGCTAGCCCTCCAAAATACTTTTCACCCACTCCCCAACCATTTAGTAGAACTTCATCTCTTTCTTTCCATGCTGGATGTTTTGATTCAATCACAACACCCGAAAAGTCGATGCCTGGGGTCAAAGGAAAACTACGCACCACTGGTGAACGCCCAGTAATGGCTAAAGCATCTTTATAATTGAGTGTTGAATATTTGACTTCGACTCTAACCTCTCCTTCTTGTAAAGGCTTTGATGCAATCTCAGTAATTTTTGATGTGTAACCTGCTTCATCTTTAGTAATTACAATACCTTTGTACATAGAACTTCCTCTCTATTTAATTAGACTGTTTGTCTAGAATTAATTAAAAAATAAATACAGACGTCTGCATTTATTTTTTAATGGCTTTGTTGCACAAACCTATCTCTAAAGGCTTATTCCACAATATAATTTTCAAATGAATAAGTCGACACCTAAAATTTATCGCACAACCAATTGGTCTTCATATAACCGGGCTCTCATTAATCGTGGAAATATTGCCATTTGGTTTGATCCTGCTACGCAATGGTATGCCCCATCAAAAGGCAAACAAGGACGAAATCAAACTTACTCCGACGCAGCTATCCAATGCTGCCTAATGATTAAATCTCTCTTTCGATTGTCTTTACGCATGGTCACAGGCTTTGTTCAAAGTCTCATCCATCTTTGTGGGTTAAATTGGATAGCGCCAGACTACACTACAATTTGTAGACGACAACAGCATATTGATATTGTGATTAGCTATCAAAAAAGTTGTGATGGACTGTATCTAATCGTTGAATCTACAGGTCTGAAATTCTTAAGTGAGGGTGAATGGAAGCGTAAAAAACATCAGCCTGAATATCGTCGCCAATGGCGTAAACTACATATTGGTATAGATGCTAAAACCTTACAAATACGCGCTGTTCAGCTCACAACCAACAATGTGAGTGATTCACAGGTACTTGGTGATTTACTCGATCAGATTCCACAAGATGAGAGAGTTGACTCCGTCTATACCAATGGAGCTTATGATACCAAACAGTGCCGACAGGTCATTGCGGATCAGCAAGCACATGCAGTGATTCCACCAAGAAAAAATGCGAAGCCATGGAAAGATAAAAAGATGGGCTCGCTAGAACGCAATGAGTTGCTTCTAACAGTTAAACGTTTAGGAAGAACTATTTGGAAGAAATGGTCAGGCTATCATCGGCGAAGTTTGGTTGAAACCAAGATGCATTGCATCAAATTATTGGGGGATAAACTCAGTGCGAGAAATTTTCAAAGCCAAGTCAATGAGATTCATGCACGTATGGCAGTATTAAATAAATTTACGGACTTAGGCAGACCACATACCCGAGTTGTCACTTAAATTTGAGTAGATATGAGAAGTCTTAACTTTTAAATCTTTGTGCAACAAAGCCATTTAGAATTAGAAATCCCAAAGCAATCATAGAGTCCTTGAGCTAAAATATATTGGACTCTCTGCGAACCTCAAATGAGATTCAGCTATTCGATGGATTGCGGACATCTATCGAACGTTCGATCTCAAACACTATGACGTCAAGATCGGGTACTTAAAATTATCAAAATGATAAAAAGAAGAAATTTAAATGGTGAAATGAAAAATCATGTAAAAAGACTAAAAATCTTGCAATAAGTACAAGGCAACGTAAGATCAGCAGTGAAGTCATTTTAAATTCCTTGTACTGCAATTTGCATTACATGGAACAAACCCACAATAGTTACCGCTATTGTGGGTCATTAGCCCTCTTCTTGATTAAGTTATAAGAAAAAAACCTCTATCATTCGATTGATTCTTTTATATAAATAATAAAGTAAATCTCTGTTTTCGATGAAATTTTATAAAGTTCAGTATTAGACCTGTAGAGAAAACTTATCAAAAGAAGTATTGGTTAATCTTTTTCTTCAACTTCTTCCTTAAACTCAAACAAATCATTCATCGTACAGTTAAAGTATTTACATAACTTATCAGCGACTGGCAATTCGATACGTATAGCACGGTCATAATACATACTTGTCAGCGTATTACGATTAATTCCTGTCGCATGCACCACTTCACTTAATTTTAAAATTTTTCTATCGCCCATGAGGCTAGATAACTTACAAGTAATCATATTTAAATTAATTTACAAAAAATAACTTGCTGTGGGTTATTTAAAGTTGTTGACTGAGTAATACTTTGCTAAAATTAACCTACAGCAGGTTATTACAACTTATAGAAAGTATATTTTATCCATTTCAACTAAATTATAACTTTTTAAATATAAGGATTGAACCTGCATTAGATTATTTTGTGGAGATGACCGCCGTGTTACCAAATGAGTTATTGATCAGCCAGCAAGCTCGTGACTTAGGAAATCAATTAATTAAAGAAATGAACATCAATAGAAGTTATGGAATGGCTAATTTTCTTGGAGTAAATACTTGCTATGATAATCATCAGGCTGTACTTATTTGGACATTTCAACTGCTTGAAAGGGAACCAGCCTTAAATGAATTAGCAGAAATTAAAAAATATTTTCTTTTAATCTTTCCAGATAGTGTTTATCAATTAGCCTAAGTTGTTTTTAAAATTAATTTATTAAATAAAAAGCACTAAATCAAAGAAAGCTTTATTTAAAAATACCGATTAATTCAAAAACATACCATTTACTGAATATATGAAGCATAGGTTCCTGCTCTATCACTCACTCGTACTAAAATTACATCGCTCTTTTTACTGATACTAAACAATTTATGTCCACGCCACGTTCTGCGGCTTCGAGGGCTAGTTTTTGTTGAACCACTGAGAACAAGGACAACAAACTGCCTACTATATTTTCCCGGAGAGTGGTGTAGGAACTTTTTCATTATTGCTAATCATATCAGCGACAACATCAGCAACGAGCTCCTCTATTCCTGAGAATGCTTTAGACTGATCCGCATCAAGCCAAGACAATGATGGAAACTCAGCACACAACCCAACATACTCATTATATTCTGCTGACCATGTAACACGGCAAGTATATTGTTTACTATCCATTTGAAACCCCATAATGTTTTAAGTCTATGTATAAAAGTACGATTTTCACTTAGCAGTACTTAAATAATCACCCCACCACTGCATCATTTCAGTCCGCTGGGCTAAATAGTCAGCGTGATTATAGCTGGCACGGGTACGGTTCTTATCAATATGTGAAAGTTGTGCCTCAATCCAGTTATCCTGGAACAAACCTGAGTCATTCAAAATGGTACTAAAAGTGGAACGTAGTCCATGAGAGGATAATTGATGTTTTCCATAGCCCATCTTACGTATAGCCATATTTAATGTATTAAAATGAATCGGTTGATTATGTTTCCGTGGGCTAGCAAAAATGTACTTTTCACCGTATGACCATTGCATGACGTCTTTTAAAATATCTAAAGCCTGATCTGAAAGTGGAACTAAGAAGTCGGGAATCTCATGGCCTAATATGACTTTTCGTCGAAACTGTTTAATATGCAAGGCAGGTATTTTCCAGATTTTTTCATTTAAATCAAAATGATGAGGCTCAGCCAATAACAATTCAGCCCCTCGCACGCCAGTATGTAATTTGAACAGCAGTGCTTTTTTAATAATCGGATGGGCATCCAATTTTAATAAATTTTTCTTAAAATCTGATATATCCTCCGCTTTCAAATACGGATAATTCTTCTTGATTTTACTGTTAATGGCGATTTTATTTAAACCATGCGCGATGTTGAATTCACAATAACCCATCGCTACAGCGTAGTCATAAATTTGGTTCAAATAACTACAAGCTTTCTTGACAGGTTCTTTTACTTGGCGTCCCTCTATTTTTTTGATTACTGAAACCAGGTCATAACGCTTGATGTTTTGAAAAGGTAAATCCTGAAGGTCTGGATAAATATCTTGCTGTAAACATCTTTCTGCTAACTGTAGTACACCGCAGCGGGGTGAATCATTAAATGCATTTTTCAGTTTGAACTGCAGCCACTCCTCCCCTACCTTACGAAAGGTGATGACATTAGAGACAGTATCATGCTCAAAACAATAATTATTGTCTTTAAAGTCATCTTTGACTTGTCGTGCCTTTTTCAGCGATAAATCAGGATAAAGCCCCAACTGAATGCGGCGACGTTTTTTTGTTTGTGGATCTGTATAGCGATAGCACCAAGATTTTCTTCCAGTCGGCTCAATCTTCAGGCTAAGTCCATCTTCATCGGATAAAAAACAAGTTTTTTCCTTGCAATGAGCTTGGCGAACTTTAATTTCAGTAAGACTCATGAAATTTAAATGAAACCTATCAGCGGATTGACGAGATCCATTATATCAAAATAGAAGAAAATATATATGATGCGTACACTACGCATCATATATATTTGTAATATATTGTTTTATATATTTAATATTTTAAGTATTTGTATTTTAGTAACCATTATAAGTACCACCTCTTCTTTAAGTTCCCAACAACTCACTTTTTCTGTCATCAATGTTAAATAAGTCTTGTGCTTTAAATTCTTAGATGACCTCCTCTACCCTTTATTATCATTTTTATAAAAGTAACTATATGTACTCATTAAAATTTGTAGAGCTCAAAAACAAAAAAGACCGCTATATAGCAGTCTTTTAACTTAATTAAATAATAATTAATTCATTTTCATCATAAGTGCATAAGCATCACGTTTGTTTTGACGCAATGATTCTATCTCGGACTTCGTCAGCTGTTTTACGAGAGTTGAGGATATACTTTGCTTCCCACTCTGTGAGCCTTTCGAAATCGTACCCGTAAATCGATTTCCACCATGCTTCAAGATTACCATATACATCCCTCAATTGCTGAAGAGTTTCTTTACTTAGAGCTAATTGTGATGAGTATTGTTTACCCGTCAGTGCATATGCTCCAATAACTTTATTCGTCCCAGTTGTTTCAATATGACCTTTTAATGCTGCAAAAGTACCACCTTGGGTCTGGGTATCATCAACAATAATAACACATTTATCATTGTTTATTGTCCCATCAAATGCTGGTGGGTTGGCTAATCTATGCCACCCATCACCGCCAGTTCTTGATACTTTTATAGCTTGAACTATATTCGTATCAACTTCAAGCCCAAGTTTCTTTGCTATAACTGCTGAAGTAGCTAAAGGAATCATATTACGACCGACTGCTTCCTCAGCATGTACAGGTACTATAATAGTTTCCCGACCATCGATAATTCTTTCTAGTTCAGCAATCGCCTCATCCGAAACTAAATCTTTAGCTAAAATATACGCACTTTCAACATCCCCTGCTTTAGCAGCTTCATACATGTAATGAGAGGTTGCATCTCCAAGACCACGGTCAATAACCGTTTTAGGAAACATATTCCAATCTGTGCGATATAACTTCATATTTTTAAATAAGTTTTAATGATGGCTAGCATTAAATTTTACACTAAATTTACCGCTAGCATCTCTTGGATATTATTTTTCGTATCAGGCAGCACTCTCAAAAGCCGTTTGTTTGGACAGTCCCCATGATCATACACGAGGCAGCTTCAAATACTTATGGGCCCATCCTATCCAGTTGTATCTTCTTGCATCACATGAATATTGTATACTCATTTTGACTACTTGAAAATTATGGAACAACGTCAATAAAAACAATAACTCTAGAGTCTTTAGTCGACATTCCTAAAAAGGTAAATTCAACATTTCTTTCCATATCATTTCTTTGTGTCTCTGGATGAACAAAAGAAACATAGCTTATTTCAAAGAATCGGGCTAGGGTTTTTATGCCAATGATTTTGTTCTCTTCATTAGCAATTAAAACATCTAATTCCAGATCAAACTCTTCTAATTATTTAATTAAATCTTTAACTTTCATTTTACTATCAACCTCTATGAATTATTTAAAAAATTAGCACAATGAAACTTGTGAAAAAAATGGATTTGAACAAAATTTTTTAGCAAAAAAAGCATAGCAACCAGAAAAATCTTTCCAGCAATCAACAAAAATATCCCCGTGTGCTTCCAGTTTACAACATTTTGACTACCACACTGCCCACAGTAGTAATAATAGCCTTTGATACGGCCACCGCATTCAGGACAATTTTTATGATTAATGAATAAGTTACTCAACGTCTCTTCTCCAAAATTCTTATTATCAAGTTGTAAGTGAAGATAGCACACATTTATAAAAATGTCTTTTTTAAAACATCAAAAGATGTTATAAAAAAGACATTCGCTACTTTAGGATAACTTTTAAGATGAATTTAAATCTCCTTGATGAAGAATCAATCCAACCTTCTGAACCCACGCCATGTGATTTTTTCAAAGGTGAAAATGCTATCAAAAAAGCTAAACAGTTAGGATTACCTGATCTCGAGTTAGTCAGAAACGCAATTATGATCGGTGATGCTGACTATAGAACAAATACTCACTATAACCGTGCACGCTTTATTGCACGATGGGGAAAAATTGGAGAACAGATTGCTTTACTGCTTCGACAATCTGATCCTGCTTGGATATTCCACAATGACAGCCAGCCAAGAATTGAGAATACAGTAAAGAAAATACAAATTATCTTTATGAGCGGGAATATTGCATTGGGGTTAGCTGATCAAGTTGTATCAGCACACTGTGAAAAAGGATTAATGACATTAAATAATATTAAGGAGAATCAGTCTGCTTATGATGATGAGACAAAATTGAGAACATGGATTTTATACTTTCCTTCAGCATCACATCCAGCCTATAAAGACATTGATATCCCAAATATTCCTTTTGAATTTGCATACCCAACTAGCTTCGTACAGGACTTAAAAGCGAAAAAAATTTCAATTTTACCAAGTGACCATACTTGCAGAATTGCATTTGAAATAGATAATACAGTTCCTGTAAAAACTGATCCTAAGCCAGTATTGGAACCATCTAATGAAATTAAACCAGATGATTTTGATATTCAGCTTGTAGTTTAATCTGAGGTTAATGTGTTTAATAAAGATCGTTTACGTATTGCTAAAGAATTACGAGGACTTAGCAATACCGATTTCGCAGAAAAATTGAGTTGCTCTATCTCTAAGGTAAAGCAACTTTTAGACGTGGATAAAGAAATCAATGAAAATGATCAAGATGATATATGCCGTGTATTAAATTTACCCAAGTCATTCTTTGCAGGTAATGACACACAACCACATGAAACAGACCAAATCTTCTATAGATCGGTTGCTCGTATTAAAGCACAGCATAGAAAAGCTAATGAGGCATATACTCTTTTAGCAATAAATATTAACAAGTACTTAAATCAGAAAGTAAAGTTACCTACTTTTCACCGTCCTGATTTAGATATTACTGAGTTTTTGGGTGAATCTAAGTATGCCGATCACCTAGCGTCAGAGTTGAGAGGTTTATGGGCTTTAGGTAATCAACCGATTAATAACATTGTTTCGTTGTGTGAGCTAAAGGGAATCCGTGTCTTTAGATTACCGACTGAAATTCGAGAAATTGATGCACTATCTTTTTTTGATGATGAAAGTGGTAGCCCTTTCATATTTCTAAATACATTTAAGTCTGCCGAAAGAGCCCGCTTCGATTGTGCACACGAACTTGGTCATATCGTTATGCATACGCATAACAAAAAAATTCGTGTCGAGAAAGATAATCGTGTTCTCGAAACTGAAGCGGATCAATTTTCATCTGAATTTTTAATGCCAACAGATGCATTTCTTTCTACTGCTCCACGCTATTTTTCACTAGAAAATATGATTGAGTATAAAAAGATTTGGCGAACATCCCTGAAGGCTATTAACTATAAAGCTCACAAGCTGGGATTAGTTAGTGATTGGGTTAATCGTAGTAACTCTATAAAGATCAATTCGTTGGGCTACAACATTAATGAACCTGAAGAAACTCATCGAGATGAGAGTTTGATGTTGCCCAAAATTATCTCTGTTTTAGCCTCACAACCATCTTTTGATAAAAATAAAATGCTTGATGAAATTGGAATCTCTGAAGAAGATTTTAATCAATTAACATTTGATGCTTTAGCTAAAGTTGAGCCCCCGAAGAAAAAACATAAGTTATATATTGTCGAGTAATACAAACCTTCCTTAAAAATAATGCGCCTTACGGCGCACTATTTATGCAAAATCCTGATTAATTTTTTTATGACTTCACGCCCAACGTAGTTTTGCATCCCATAAGTCA
>NZ_JBWZNA010000032.1:0-28181 GCF_056725885.1 Acinetobacter sp. GRABPA_MV_2 | reverse complement strand
ATATTATGTTAAATAAAAGATTTGGAAACCTTATCATGACCAAGGCTTCGTGCTACTCTTTATATTGTTAGTAAACTTCACCTTCACCGGAATAATCATAGCTTGGCTAAGTGTATCTTAGGTACGTTTAATAAATGTAAGAGCCTTATGCCATATTGAATATTGCAATTGCATAAGGCTTTTATGGTAACCCTTTTTAAAAACGGTATCCAAATTTCATACCATACCCGATTGCATGATTGTCTTTAAAATCTGCCTGTTCTGCGAATGGCTTAATTCCTTCAATTGGCAAGTAATAAGTCCCATCCTCAGTTTTGGTATCGCCTAGCCAATAATATTTTATACCACTAGCTATAAAGTAGCAGCAAAACTCTAATTCTTGGCTCCAACCATAAGTCTTATGAGCAGCTACTTTTTATTAAAATTTTCTTTTAACGCATCAATTAAGATATTTAACAAAGGTGCTTGCTCACGTCTATGGGGATAATACAGGTGATACGGTTCATAGCTATGTCGCCAGTCCTTCAGCGTTTCTTCCAGTTCACCACTTTCAATATAAGGCTGAACCATATCAATAGGTAGATAAGCGATTCCTACACCGCTCCTTACTGCTTGAAGCACTGGAGATAAGGTTGTAAAAACAACTTTAGCATTAACAGTAATTGTTTGTGTTTTACCTTGTTTGGTAAATTGCCAACGGTAGAGTTCACCATGTGTAGGTAATCTTAAATTAATGCACTGGTATTCCACTAAATCTTTTGGATGCTTTGGATGACCATAACGAGCTAAAAACTCTTTGGTTGCAACTGTTAGCATTTGTATTGGCTCACTCACCTGTAAAGCGATCATGTCTTTAGAAACTAAACCGCCTCTTCTAAGTCCTGCATCAAAACGCCCTTCTACAATATCGACAAGACCATAATCAGATATGATCTCTACTGAAATTTTTGGAAATTGTTGTATGAGTTTTTCAACTGCTGGCCATAAAACACTTTGTATTCCATATTCATCTGCACTAATACGTAATGTTCCTGCTGGATCATTTTTTAAAGCACTAATTTGATTTATGCCATTTTCTATTTCTTCTATTGCAGGTTGAAGCAAATTCAGTAGATATTCCCCTGCTTCTGTAGGTGCCACACTCCGTGTTGTTCTTGATAATAGTTTTATGCCAATTCGGTCTTCTAAATTACGGAGTGTTTGGCTAATGGCTGACTGTGACGTCCTGAGTTTTGCCGCTGCACGCGTAAAGCTACGTTCCTGAGCAACCACCATAAAAGTATGCAAATCATTTAAATTTTCTTTCATTATTTATAAGTATTCAATATAAGTGCTATCTGATTATAGTGGATTATCATAATAAATCACCACGGTTATATTTATTTCATCGACCTAGTTCTTCTTTCGGAGAGAAGATGATGGAAACTGTAACTTTCAAAAATAAAAATATCGATGTTTCTGCAACTATTCGTTTTCCAAAAGATTTCGATGAAAACAAAACATATGCAGCAATTGTATGTGCGCATCCAATTAGTATATGAGAGACGCTTTAGGTGCCCATACACTTGGCGATATTGCAGACCGTTTTGGCCGTTATGCCCCCGACGTATTTTTTAGTGATGTAAATGGTTGGATCAATGAACGCATTGAAGGAAGAACAGCAAAAATGCGGAAAAGTAAAATATCGCGGGATACTCCCGACTAATGAGCTAATAAGCCTCAAATACTAAAGTAAAACATCCCTAATCTGTTTTAAACGCCTTCTCAGATTTTTTCGGACAATCAGAGAATGGATTCGCTCACCCAAAATTTTGTGATGAGTTGGAATGTGATGTCCGAAAAATCGATCAAAAGGATAATCAAATGAGTAAGCGTATTATTATTGCAGGTTCTGGCTTTGCTGGCTTATGGGCTGCACTCGCTGCCCAAAGAGCAATTCACTTGGCTTCGCAAGAACAAAACATTGAGGTGCTGATGGTTTCCCCTAGTCCAAATGTTGGGATTCGTCCTCGCCTTTATGAAGCCGTGCTTGAAAACATGAACCCTGATATTTCAGAGTTATTAAGTGTGGTTGGGGTTAAATTTCTGGCAGGTTGGGTAAATAAAATTGATGGCGACCAACAGACCATCGAAGTTTCAACCACCGATGGCAACAAACAAACCTTAAGCTATGACCGTTTTATTCTGGCAACAGGAAGTACTACGTTTATGCCACCGATACCGGGCCTTACAGAATATGGATTTAGTGTAAGCACACTAGAAGATGCTGAAAAATTAGATCAACATCTTAAAAACTTAGCCCATAAACCTGCAAATGCAGCTCGTAACACTGTGGTTGTTGCTGGTGGTGGCCTGACTGGGCTTGAAACTGTGACCGAAATGCCTGAACGTCTGCGTAGCATTTTAGGTGAAACTGATGTCCGTGTGGTTTTAGTAGATTCCTCAACAGAAATTGGTGCAGCAATGGGTGACCAAGCCGCTACTGTTATTCGAGAAGCCCTTAACGAGCTAGGTGTTGAAGGTAAAGCTGGGCTAAGAGTTACTGCACTAGATGCCACTGGCGTAACGCTTTCTAACGGCGAAAAAATTGAAACAGAAACCGTGATCTGGACTGCGGGCATGCGAGCCAACCCACTCACCTCCCAAATTGCTGGTGAAAAAGATAATTTGGGTCGTTTGATTGGGGATGCTTATTTACATGCACCTGAAGCAAAAAACATTTTTGTGACTGGCGACACTGTAAAAGTTCCAACCGATGATTTAGGCAATTTTAATGTGATGTCGTGTCAGCATGCTATGAGCTTAGGCCGTGTGACGGGTTATAACGCTGCGGCAGAATTAGTTGATTTACCACTTCATCCATACAGCCAACCAAAGTATGTGACTTGTGTTGACTTGGGTCCTTGGGGTGCACTTTATACCGAAGGTTGGGATCGTCAGGTTCAATTTGTGCGTGATGAAGCTAAAAAAATTAAACAAGAAATTAATACTGTCTGGATTTATCCACCAGTTGCAGACCGTAAAGCAGTTTTTGCAATAGCAAACCCTGATTTTGTGATTGTTCCTTAAGATTAATTTTTACACTAATCCATTTATTTAAAACCCTAAAAGCAAGCCCATCGCTGGTTCTACTTTTAGGGTTTATATTTGAATCATTAAATTATGACTTTTCTAGTTCTTCTATTATCGCTAAAGCTGTCTTTTTAGCTGAAAACGGGTTTTGACCCGTAATTAACTTACCGTCTTGAACGACATGTGGTGTAAAAGGAATAAAGGCCTTTTCATAACGAGCGCCATACTCTTTAGCTAACTCTTCGGCATTGTACGGCATTTTTTTTGCCACCCCTGCCAAAACCTCTTCACTCCATGCAAAGCCTGTTAACTTTTTGCCTTTTATAAGTCGTTCACCATTGGAAAGTCTGACATTGAGCAAACCACAATAGCCATGACAAACACTTGAAATAATGATGCCGCCTTTTTCATAAATATTTTTGGTGATTTCTTGAAGTTCAGGGTTATCTAAAAAATCCCACATCACACCGTGACCACCTGTGTAGTAAATCACGTCATAGTCTTGCCAATTAATATCGCTAGGCTTAAAAGTATTAGCCAATAAAGTCATAAAGGCTTGATCATCTTCCCTCGCTTTTACAGACTTGTCAGAAACCAAAGCTCCTAATGATTTTGGTTCTATCGGAGTTTTTCCGCCGTTGGGACTCACGATATCTTGCACATAACTTTGCTTTTCAAATTCGTCATAGGCATGGGTGAGCTCGCCTAACCACAGCCCTGTTGTTTCATCGACATCCTTATAGCGTGAAACATTGGTCACGACATGTAATATGCGTTTAGACATTTTTTCACCTCATTTTCATATTTATAATTCTATCTTTCATCTATCAAAACATAGAAAGCTGTTACTGAAAGTGTGCGCTTGGTAAAGTTATGAACCTTGTTTCAATCTTGATTACAATTTATTTTTATATAAAAAAAGAGGCACTCACCAGGCCTCTTTTTTAAAAGTTTAAACGCTTTAAATTATTCGCGAATAAATGCCAATAAGTCCGCATTAATCACTTCATGGTTCACGGTTAACATACCATGTGAAAAACCCGGATAGATTTTAAGTTGGCTATTTGGGAGTAACTCAGCAGATTTTACGCCAGACGTTTTATAAGGCACAATCTGGTCGTCATCACCATGCAACACCAAAACAGGAATGGTGATTTTCTTTAAATCTTCTGTAAAGTCAGTTTGTGAGAATGCCACAATACCGTCGTAATGTGCTTTTGCACTGCCCGTCATGCCCTGACGCCACCAGTTCGAAATGATACCTTCAGAGGGTTTCGCATCTGGTCGGTTAAAACCATAGAACGGGCCAGATGGTAAGTCACGGAAAAATTGCGCACGATTGGTGAGTACTTGATTTTGAAGGTCGTCAAAAACTTCTTTTGGTAAACCCTCAGGATTATTTTCAGTTTTAACCATCAGTGGCGGAACCGCACTAACAAGTACAGCTTTTTTAACATTGTCTTGGCCATGACGTGCAATATAGTGAGCTACTTCACCACCACCTGTTGAGTGGCCAATATGAATTGCATTTTTAATGTTCAGATGTTTAACCACTTCTGCCACATCATCTGCATAATGATCCATATCGTGACCATCCCACACCTGACTCGAACGCCCATGCCCACGTCTATCATGTGCTACAACACGATAACCTTGTCCTAAAAAGAATAATAATTGTGTATCCCAATCATCTGAACTTAAAGGCCAACCGTGATGAAAAAATAAAACTTGGGCATCTCGTGGTCCCCAATCTTTATAGAAAATTTCTACGCCGTCTTTTGTGGTTACATATCCCATCTTTGTTCTCCTAGTGAAAAACTGCTTGTTGATTCGTTATAAAGGTTTAAATATTTATACTCAGTTAAAATGAGCTTTGATGTTCTAATAACAATGTTGCACATAAATTAACATGCTCTTATATAAGCATCAGTAATTACTCAGTCAATTAATGTAAAAGTAATTTTATTTCAAAAGATATAACAGCTCATTAACTATATTGATAAATGAATTTGGCGGTATGATTACCGCCTTCTTTTTAGCTAATATTTATCAAATTAAATAAACTCAAAGCTATTAATATCATAGTCTAATCAGATAACTCGGTTAGGCTATTTTCGCCATTTCTACACTACGCTGCTGCAACAGTTTCACCGATTGCTTCGCTTGCCAAGCTAATTCCATCATATCAACATCAGGAATTTGATCATTTTCCACCACCATTTTTCCAGCCACAAACATGGCTTTAATATGTGCTCTCCCACCACTTGCCACAGGGCCAATCGCCATATCATGTAAGCCGAAATAACGCGGATCATCCAATTGATAAACCACTAAATCTGCCTGTTGTCCAACCTCAATTGAACCCACTTGATCTAAACCTAAAATCTTAGCTCCACCTAAAGTTCCCCAACGAATGATGTCCTCAATACTTGCAGCATCTGCTCCTCCTTCAAATAGCCCACCCTCATATTGAGGTAGAGCCGACATGCCCTTTCTGGCCCGTTGTAACAGCCATGCAGCATGGGTTTCAGATAACATATCTGCGGCTTCATTCGAGCCCGCACCATCTACTCCAATCGAAATAGTCATACCCGCTTGTTCTAAACTGACAAGATCGGCAATACCACTACCCAAACGTGCATTACTCTGAGGGCAATGTGCAATCCCTGTTTGAGTTTGGCCCAACAGCTGTATTTCTTCAGGTAATAGCTTAACTAAGTGGGCAAACCAGACATCGCTTCCAACCCAATCCTGCTCTGCACAAAACTGTACAGGTGTCATGCCAAATTTGGTTCGAGCCGCATCCAGATAATCTACTGTTTCAGATAAATGGCTATGCATGCGGATACCCAATTGTCTGGCAATCTTGGCACTTTCTCTTAGTTGCTGTGCAGTGGTCGAATGCAAAGCTGTGGTGGGTGCCATCACAATTTTCCGAAATGCATCGGAACTCGGTTGATGATATCGCTGTACTAGGAGTTCTATATCCTCCATATAGTTTTCAAATTTCTCAGGACGTAATGCTTGCGGTAATTCACTTTCCAAGCCACGCGTTAGAGTTGCACCACCTCGGCATAACACAAAACGCATGCCTAACTTTTCAGCTTCATCAAATAAAATCGCAGCCCCATCGAACGGCATTTGTGGCCAGTAAAGATAATGATGATCGGCTACTGTTGCGCAACCTGACCGTAATAATTCAATTAACCCAATGCGTACTGCCACTCGAAATGTGGCTTCGTCGAATGCACCACGAAATCGATATGGCGTACTGGCAAGCCATGAGGTTAGGTTTTGATTTAAACCTTGTGGTTCACCCTTCAATAAAGATTGAAATAAATGATGATGAGTATTTACCCAAGCTGGATAAATTACACAGTCTTTCGCATCGATAATTTGTTCATTCGGTTGTGCGGTCAGTTGTCCCAATTCAATAATTTTACCGTCTTGAATACGGATATCAGTAAATGAAGAACGCGCTGCATCTCCCGATAACCCTGTCAGAATGGCATAAGCATTTTTGATTAAATAGCGATGATTTAAAGAACCATTATTTGAAAGATCATGACTCATACTTGTTCACTCTCATGCCATTTACTTAAAAAGAAATGACTTAATAAAGACATCAGCACAAATAAACCCAAGCCTGTGCACGTAATAAGAAATAATGCTGCAAACATTAATGGTAAATCGAGCTGAAAACCTGCTTGCAAAATTTGGTAAGCCAAACCTGCACTAGTCCCACCTGCTCCAGCCACAAACTCCGAAACCACGGCGCCAATAAGTGCCAAACCCGAAGAAATACGCAACCCACCAAAGAAATAAGGCAAAGCATTTGGCACACGTAAGCGCATTAAAATTTGCCAACGACTGGCTTTATTGATCAGAAAAAGATTAAGCAAACCTTTGTTAACACTACGTAAACCTAAAGTGGTGTTAGTCAATATTGGAAATACTGCAACTAACATGGCACAAACGACTAATGCTAATGTTGTATTTTGAATCCAGATAATCACCAGAGGGGCAATAGCGACAATTGGAGTCACCTGAAATAAAATGGCATAAGGCATAAAACAGGCTTCTACTACACGGCTTTGTACAAAGACGAAAGCGATCAAGGTGCCAATGACTACAGCACAGACAAAAGCCAATAAGGTAATTTTTAGTGTGATCAACAAGCTTCCAAATAACACACTGGACTCTTTAATCATTGCCATAACAATATCGCTGGGTTTTGGTACGACATAGACAGGTACTTCAAGCTGTTGAAAACTCAACTGCCATACTAGTAGGAAAATCAGACCTAACCCTAGTGGAGCTGCAATACGTTGTACCTTTGGATGTTCCATTAATGGTTTAATCATGACCATGCCCTCCGCTTGCCTCAGCTAATACTTGGGATAGATGTGAACATTGTTGAATAAAGACTTCAGAACTACGGAAAGCTTCATCACGCACATAAGGCCCCTCAATTTCAAGGTCAGCCACCACACGTCCTGGTCGTGCTCCCATCACAATGACCCGAGAAGATAAATACACTGCTTCATAGATGCTATGAGTAACAAAAACTACGGTTAAATCTCGCTCAGACCATAATTGACGAATATCACTGTCAAGTTTATGGCGAGTAAATTCATCTAAAGCTCCGAAGGGCTCATCCATTAACAGTAAATCTGGTTCAGTCACTAATGCACGAGCCAAAGAGGCACGCATTTGCATGCCCCCCGAAAGCTCGCGGGGATAAACATGACTAAAGTTTTCTAAACCAACGGCCTTTAACGCGGCCAT
Organism: Acinetobacter sp. GRABPA_MV_2; assembly: GCF_056725885.1. Classification (NCBI taxonomy): domain Bacteria; kingdom Pseudomonadati; phylum Pseudomonadota; class Gammaproteobacteria; order Moraxellales; family Moraxellaceae; genus Acinetobacter; species Acinetobacter sp. GRABPA_MV_2. The sequence continues at coordinate 20,321 of NZ_JBWZNA010000032.1, read as the reverse complement.
AACTTTTGGTGTACTAGTTGATTTCGAAATATGCTGTAAATCCAAAGGTAAACGTACATTTTCTGCAATATTAGCCCAAGGCATCAGGGTTGCTTCTTGAAAGACCATTGCCATTTTGCATTGTGATTGGATCTCGGCCTTGCCATTCCAACGCACTAGTCCCGCAGAAGGTTGCTCCAGATCGGCAAACATTTTCAGTAAAGTACTTTTCCCGCAACCTGATGGTCCAAGTAACGAAACAATCTCACCACGAGCAATATTTAAATCCAAACGTTGTAAAGCATTAGTACCATTTGGATAAGTCTTTTCTACCCCTCTGACCATAATCATTGGCGTAATAAAATTTGAAGATTCATGTATAGAAGTATCAATTGTTAATGCAGAATTCATATGGTTTCCCCTCCGCGCGAATGCCTTTTTTCTTAACCCTATAACCCTGACTACTTGGCAGTTTTAACAAACTGTGTGGTATAAGCAGTTTTCCAGTTGGTTTGAGCTTTTAACAAACCAGCGTTCACCATAAAATCTCGTGTGGCTTTCCAACGCGCATCGGTCATGACCCCGATTCCTTGTGTTTTAGCATCTCCTCCATCAATCAGTTTGAGTTTGCGCATTTGACCTACTGCAAAGGCCAGCAGATCATCTTTCATATTTGGGTTTTCTTTTTTAATCAGACTATTCCCTAATCGAGGATCAGCTAAATAGTTTTTCCATCCTTCCATCGATGCCTGAACAAAACGACGCACAACATCTGGTTTGTTTTGAATCACATCATTACGTGTAACTAAAATACCGCCATAAGCTGGATAGCCAGCATCAGCAAATAAAAAGAAATTACTTGAAGGCTCTGCTTTTTTTGCCTGAAAGACTTCAGAGGTTGCATAGGCTTGCTGTGCCACATTTTTGCCGGCTAAAAATGGCTGCATATTGAAGGTATAAGGGCGAGCCTGTGCTGCATTTAATTTATATTTCCCTTTTAACCATGGCCACCAGCTTGCTTGCCCACTGGTTGAAACAAGAATTGTTTTGCCTTTTAAGTCCGCCAACGACTTTACATCGCCATGAGTTAATACACCTTGTGGATCAAACTGAAATGGTGCCGCAACTGCTTTGATTGGAAAATTACTTTCAATACCCTTCAAGACTTGTAAATCATAATTAATTATAATGTCGGCACGTTTGGACAATAGTAAGGTCATATTATTGACCTGTGGCCCACCAATTTTAATATCGACATCGAGTCCGTATTTTTTATAAATCCCTTGTGCAAGTGCCTGATAATATCCACCTTGCTCGGCTTGTGCATACCACGTGGTTTGTAGAACAAGTTTATCGGCAGCATAACTGGTTGAACTGAAAATTGTTCCTAGCCCCAATAATGCACTCACAATAACAGTACGTCGCCCTTTGCTTACATAGTGCTGAATATTCATAAATAAGCCCCCTAAATCTGTATTGATTTATCTTGCTATTCTTTTTAGGGGGGCAATCAATGTATCAAATGCACATTTCTCTCAAAACCAGAATGGTTTTGTCCCCAAAAGAGGAACAGCAAACGCTGTAGAGCAATGTCCCGCATGTTTACTACACACTGACCGCTTATACTCAGGAATGAATTAGCAAGCTCTGTGCCAATTTTGATTTCATTTTGTTTTTCATAGTAATAATCTAATTTGCGCATATTTTTAATCATGCCTAAATGAACAAACTGCATTAATTAATTTGTTTTATATGCGGCTTAGTGGTGCATTAGGCCATCATTCATGCACTTCGCAGGTGCTTGTCTGGCATAAGGACTTTTTGATCATTCATCTGTAATTCCTCTATAAATGCAATATTGCTCTCCCTATTCCAATTTCAGAACCTATCCTTAGAAATTGGCACAAAAAGTGCTTCATTCTCTATGTCAGAGTAGAAGCGTTCAGCATAGTAGTAATATTAATTGCTATGTGGGTCATTGCTCAGAAAACAGCTCATGTTCTTTACATAAAGTTATCTTTTATTAAGAACGTGTGGCTCTTTTTTGAATGTGACCCATCTATTTCAATCTATTTGATTGGGTCACGATTATCCAAAATATGAGGTTGAAATATGAACAGCGCCAATATGACTCCAGTAGCTGAAAATGACTACAGCTTAGAAGAACTGCAAAAAGAAGCTCGTATGGGAGCTTTTGGTCAAGAGACCTTTGAACGGGAAGTCCGGGTCATTGATTTATCTAATTTTGAACAACGTAAATATGAAATTGCGGACCAACTCTGGTCAGCAGCTACCGATATTGGCTTCTTTCAAGTATCGAATCATGGCATTCCACTTGAGCAGATTCAAACTGCATTTGAAATGACACAACAGTTTTTTAATCTGCCAGAATCGATTAAAGCTCGCTACCCACTCAATCGCAATGCAGGTTGGGAAAGTAAGGCACAGGTTCGTCCATCGACCAGCACACCAGACCAAAAAGAGTCTTATCAAATTACTCGCCCACGTATGGAAGGTCTTTATCCTAGTCAAGAGGAGTTACCTAATTTTAAAGATACCATGTTGGAGTTTGAACATGCATGCTGGCAAGTCGGCATGAAAATTTTATCTTGCTTTGCTTATAAACTAGGCTTTGCCGATAACTTCTTTACTCTTGCTCATGACCCTGACCAAGAAAGCTACCAAAGTACCTTAAGAATGCTGCACTACTATGCAATTGACCCTGCTCTTAAAGATCAATTAGGTCTATGGCGTGCAGGAGCACATACAGATTTTGACTGTTTAACGCTACTGTTCCAACGTAAAGGACAAGGTGGCCTGCAAGTTTGTCCGGGTAAAGATATGGAAGAACAGCAATGGACCAGCATTGAGCCGCGTGATGATGTAATTACCTGTAATATCGGTGATATGCTCACGCGTTGGAGTGATGATCAACTGCCTTCTAATTTTCATCGTGTTAAAAATCCTGAAACAAATGAATATCAAGGGGCACGTTATAGTTTGGCATTCTTCTGCCAAGCCAATGAAGATATGATCATTGAAGGACCACAAAAGAAATATCCGGCCATTACAGCTAAAGAATATTTAAAACAAAGAATTAGCGCAAACTTCAACGGAAAGTATTAAAAGTACTGTGTACGGTCAGAGATAAATAGTCTCTGACCGTTCTGAAGTTTCAGCAATACATATTGTCATTAATCATTCTTAAACTTTTTATCCTTATTCAATAACGTAATATCCAGTTCAACTGGTCTGATCTGTTATTAAAAATACGGCTAATTTTAAGCACGTGCACCAACAAATAGATAAATTTTGTGTAGAATCAAATTATTTATTTATATATTTACGGTGTGTTGCTTATGAGCCCACAAGCTATGCTCAATGGAAAATCATCTCAGGTGACTGAGCAAGCGGTGGAAATCATTTATCAACGCATTCAACAAAATACTTATGCAGTCGGGTCTGCCTTACCCTCACAACGTGAGCTTGCCATTCAATTAGGAATCAGCCGTGCTTCTTTACGTGAAGCATTAACCCGCCTCGCCGCTTTAGGTCTATTAGAAATCAAAGCAGGTAAAGGTGTTTACGTTATTTCACAGCATAGCCAAGCCGCAGAACAATGGGATGGTGAACATCGTGTATCACTTAAAGATTTCTATCAATTACGCTATGTACTAGAAAGTTTTTGCGCACTTCTCGCATGTGAGTATTTAACTGAAGACGATAAGTCCATCTTACAGCAACATTACCAATCATTAGCAAGTGCAATCAAAGAACAAAACTGGCAATCAGCCTCTGAATTTGATTATGCATTTCATCAACATATTATTGAACTTAGTCATAATCAATCTATTATTCAAACACTTAAAATACATACTGACTGGATTAAAAAGAGTCAGATCCTACCCTTTGTTCAACCCAATCTGGCATTTAAAACCATTCATGAACATGAATTAATTCTGCAAGCTTTATTTAATCAGGACTCAGCAGCAGCTGAAAAAGCTATGCAAGCACATATTATTGGTGCCGCACAGCGTGCTGGGGTGTATTTTTCCAGACATAACAGCGCAATATAATCATAAATTCCAAATTTGTATTGCGATGCACTACTTTGCTCCATACTTTGAACCACATCAATACCACTTTATTAAGATTGCTTTTTAATGAGGCAATATTACTGGTATGACCAGTAAAACCAGTTAATAAAATTGGCACACTTCTCGCTTAGAACCGTTTAGAAACTTACTTAAATACTTAGGATCTGAACAATGAATATCGCGATTGTAGGTGCAGGTATGGGCGGTTTAACTGCTGGTATCGCTTTAAAAAAATTTGGTCATCAGGTCACGATCTATGAGCAAGCAGCCGAAATATTGCCTGTTGGCGCTGCCATCTCACTTTGGTCAAATGGTGTTAAGTGTCTTAATTATCTTGGCTTAACACATGAACTCCAAGCACTCGGTGGACAAATGGAGTCTTTAGCCTACGTCGATGGACTCAGCCAACAAACTATGACCCAATTTAGTTTGTTACCTTTATATAAAGAAGTAGGACAACGTGCCTATCCTGTCGCTCGATCTGATCTACAACAATTATTAATGCAGCAATTTGGTCTGGAAGACATCGAACTCGGTATGAAAATGACTGCAATTGAAGCACATCAAGATGATGTCACCATACATTTTCAGGACGGTTCGCAAATTACAGCCGATCTACTGATTGGTGCAGATGGTACACATTCTCTTACGCGGCAGTTTGTACTGGGCCATCAAGTTGAACGTCGCTATGCTGGCTATGTAAATTGGAATGGATTGGTTGATATTGATGAGCAGATTGCACCAGCCATGCAATGGACCACATATATTGGTGAAGGTAAACGTGTATCACTCATGCCCGTTGCACAAAATCGTTTCTATTTCTTCTTTGATGTGCCGCTTGAGGCTGGACTGTCAAATCAGCGTGAACATTATAAACAAGACCTTAAAATGCATTTTAGTGGTTGGTGTGAACCAGTACAAAAACTCATTGAGCGTTTAGATGAGCAAAAAACCAATCGTGTCGAGATCCATGATATCGAGCCTTTTATGAATTTCTATAAAGGACGTGTAGTGCTCTTAGGTGATGCTGCCCATAGCACTACTCCGGATATTGGACAAGGTGGCTGTCAAGCCATGGAGGATGCGATTTATCTTGCTCGTGCCTTACAAATCAATACCTTTGGTTTAGAAGATGCTTTGAACCGCTATCAAAACAAACGCAATGATCGTACTAAGGAAATGGTGTTAAGAGCACGCAAACGTTGCGATGTGACACACATGAAAGACCCGAAAATCACCCAAGAGTGGTATGAATCTTTATATCAAGAACAAGGTACTCACATCATGCAAGGGATCATCAGTAATATTATCGGCAATCCTCTCGACTAAATATTTTCCCCCTTAAATAGGGGGATTTTTTAAACCCATAAAAAGTGCATATTTCGATTTAAATATGCACTCGATGCTATAAAACACAGTTAAAACTTATAAGACAGTGCAAAACGGTTTTGTAAGAAATTTTTGTCATAGCGTGGTGATGTTTGGATACCTGCAAAATTGCTGACACTAAAACCTTTTAAAGCTCCCGTAAAATTATAAATACCAAACAACATGTATTCAGATTGATTTCGACTTGCGACATTTTCCGACTCTTTTAAGTCCATAAATGAATAACGCGCGCCAGCTATCAACTGATCTGTTAATTTACCTTCTAAAGACAACATCAATGCATTACCTGCACCTAAATCTTGAGTGCTGGTGAAAAATGGCTGGGCAAAAAGTTCACCTGAAGAGGTTTTAGCTGCATAGGGTGTTAATAATGCCCCATTCAAATAACTACCCTGATCTGGTTTTATATAGTTATACGCGACTTTTAGACTGGCGGCAGGCATAACCTTAAACGCAGCCTGTACACCGAAAATTTGGCTATTAACCTCTCCAGCAAGAGCTTTGCCCTGATCTTTACCTGAAATATACTGGATTGAAAATTCAGGACTATAATTAAGCTTTGGAATTGCTAAATCAGCTTGAGTATAAATTAGATGAGTATAGTCATCATAATTTTGATACCAAAATTGCGTTTTTAAACTTTTATCATTGGCTAAATTAAAGCGTTTCCCTGCACCAACCGACCAAACCCCATTGGTTTCCACATTTGAATTTTGACGAGAAGTTTTATTGAACTCATCCTCGCCATAACTTTTATATTTATTTACTTTAGTGAGTCGTAAGAAATCATAATTATTCCCGATCTGTACATCAGCGGCCTGATATAAAAACATCAATACACGACGGTCAGCATAATCGCCCATAAAAGGTAAATTTAGCCGCTGGTTACCAATCGTCACTCTAGCCAAATCGTTTTTCCAGCTTACATAAGCTTCTGCTAAACCATCCCTATCTTCTTTTAATTCTGGCACTTCATCATTTTCATTTTTATCATCCAGTCGGCGTTGTATGTCGTATCCCACAGCTGCCTGTATGCCATAAAAAGGAGCTGTTTCATATTTAATATACCCACCAATGACGGTCGTATCCTGATTTAAATTATTCACAAAATAGCCATTATTAAGTGAGTAATATGCAGATTTAACTACCCCATGAATACTGCCGCATGCAAATGCTGCACCTATACGGTCAATTGAATCATTACTCGTCTGACAATCCTGCTTTAGATTAAATAGGCCATTTAGACTGGTATCAGCAGCCCATACCGGCACAGTAGTAGCCATGCTCAGCATAAGTAATGCCGATTTTAATTTAAAATTTCTCATAAAATTCCCCTGTAAGATTTGGTTTAAAAGTCGCTTATGGTCTTTCAAAAGACCTATTTTTGACCTTTTTAAAGTCAAAATCCCCCTAACCTATTCATCATTGAATAAGCGACCTTTAAATTTTTGCGAATGAAAATGTGGTTAAATTAGAATGTCTAATTCCTAACCAGTGTCGATCAATGCCCTGAATTTATGGGCGTAGTTGCAACATCAACGGACTTTTTGCTAAACGGTAAGTGATTAAAAATAATATTGAGCAAAATCGCAGTGATACACGCAGAACTAATACCTGAATGTAATAGGGTTTTTACCCATGTCGGAAATTGCGCATAAAATTCTTGGTTTACAATTGGAATCATGCCGATTGTGAGTGAAGTAGCGACAATAATCAGATTTTTATGATCGTTATAATCTACTTTGGCTAGAGTTCGTATTCCACTGGCAGCAACTGTACCGAATAATACAATGCCTGCTCCACCTAAAACTGGCATCGGAATTGATGCAACAAAGCGGCCAATAACAGGTAATAAGCCCAAGATAATTAAAATTCCACCAGCCGTTGCCACCACAAAACGGCTTTTAATGCCTGTAATTGCAACCAGACCTACATTTTGAGCAAAGGCGGTTTGCATGAATGAACCAAAGATTGGGGAAATTGCACTCGATAGCATATCTGCACGTAGACCATCACCAATTCGTTTTGAATCAACTTTAGTTCCAACGATTTCACCAATCGCAATAATATCGGCAGTGGTTTCAGTCATGATTACCAAAGTAACAATTACCATGGAAAGAATGGCAGAAAATTCAAATACTGGAGAACCAAAATGGAAGAAACTTGGAAAAGCAAAAATAGGACCCGTACTTACTCTTGAGAAGTCAGTAAAGCCTGCAATATAGGCAATTACTGTACCCAAAACGATTGCTGCAAGAATCGCAAGACGGCGCAGAATCTGATTTTGTAACATACTAAAAATAATCACAATCGCTAGCGTAATTACCGCCAAACCAGTATTAGTCGGATCTCCCCAATTTTCAGCTTTCGGGTTTCCTCCCATAATCCAGCGGATCGCAACAGGTGTGAGCGAAATACCAATCATGGTAATGACGCATCCTGTGACCACAGGTGGAAAGAAGCGGATAATTTTTGCAAAGAATGGTGTAATCAACAAACCAATTAGAGATGCGACAATCACAGCACCAAATGCAGATGGCAAACCCCCACCGGTACTCACAATTGCCAAAATAGTGGCAACCCCTGCGAAAGATACGCCTTGCACAATTGGTAATTTTGCACCGAAATATTTAAAACCAATGGTTTGTATAACTGTGGCGAGGCCTCCCACAAATAAGGCGGCAGCCACCAATAAGCCAATCTCTGAAGCATCTAGACCTGCAGCTGCACCAATAATCAATGGCGGTGCAATAATCCCACCGTACATGGTCAACACATGCTGCAAACCATATAAGATGTTTTTATTCATTCCTAAATATTGATGTTCTGCCGAGATATGCGGATCTCTCTCTGGATTTATATTGTCTTGATGCATGGGTTAATTCCTCAAATTAAATTCATGATGTCCATATTGCTTGGGTTGATTTAGCTGCCACGATACGTTGAATATGAGAAAGGACTGATCAATAGAGGCACGTGAAAGTGCTGGTGAATATCATTGACTTTAAAATCAATACAGACTCTCGGATAAAAGCTATTGGTATTTAGGGCCTGAAAATAATCCCCTACTTCAAAAACCAATTGATAATGACCACGAATAAATGAGTCGACATTAAATGCTTGAATACGTCCATCTGCATCAGTGAGCTGTTCATCGATTAAAATATATCCATGGCTCGTTTCCTCGAATAATTTCACCAATACTTGAGTTACTGGCTCGCCGAGTGATGCACTTAAAATATGTGTGCTGATACCCGCCATTATTGAATCTCCTAATTTGAGCGAAGAAGGACGTTTCTGAATTAATTCAGAAATCCAAGTTGGGATATGCACACAAGCTTGTAATACCAGCCGAGCCTGGCTAGAAGCTAGTTGATTAAAAGTTTCGAGTTGCATATCCGCTCCAATTTAATGCATTGTCTGACTGGTCTGACCAGATGCATTAAATTAAGCAACAAATATGCCAGTTTAAATAAGATAGGCTTTCTAATAGTTATACATACAATCGGTTTAAAACTAATTCAGGCATTATTTAAATGCGAATAAAAGAAATAAAATTCTTTCAAAAGAACTTTATGTAGACTTTTGAACAGTATCCTTAAGGATAGAAAACAAGAATAAAAAAAGAGACCAGCGAGTGGTCTCTTTTTTTAAATTGATTAGATCGCTTCTCTGGTCATCTCACCATTCACCAACCTTAAAATCTGCAATGGATTACTGTCTTTTAGAGCTTCTGGCAATAAACTCTGCGGATAGTTCTGGTAACACACAGGTCTTAAGTAACGGTCAATTGCTAAGGTTCCAACAGAAGTTCCTCGGGCATCTGAAGTGGCTGGATATGGTCCGCCGTGTACCATCGCATCACATACTTCTACACCTGTTGGGTAACCGTTTATAAGTAAACGACCAGCTTTTTCTTCTAGTACAGGCACCACATCTGCAAACTCGGTTAAGTCTGCTTCATCAGCAATTAAAGACGCAGTCAGCTGTCCATTCATGCTTTGTAAGGCCTGAATGAGTTGGGCTTTATCTTCAACTTCAATGATGACTGTGGTTGGTCCAAAGATTTCTTCTTGCAGAAGTTGGTCGCCTGCTAGTAATAATTCAACATCCGCTTTAAACAGTTGTGGCTGCGCCTGATTGCCTTGCTGGGTTTGACCTGCCAAATGCTTAATACCTTGATGCTCAGTTAAATGCTCAAGACCAGCGGTATAACTTTTTAAAGTTCCGGCATTGAGCATAGTCTGCGCAGGCTTAGCGCCCATAATTTCAGTCAGGTTACTAATGAGCTGAGTAAATTCGGCTGATTTAATTCCCAAGATTAATCCTGGATTGGTACAAAACTGACCACAGCCGAGCACTACTGAATCTGCCAAATCCTGTGCAATCTTTTCACCACGGTTTTTTAATGCTTCTGGCAACAACAACATCGGGTTAATGCTGCTCATTTCCGCAAAGACCGGAATTGGCTGTGGACGGGCTGCGGCCATGTCACATAAAGCGCGGCCACCACGAAGTGAACCCGTAAAACCTACAGCCTGTATTAAAGGATGTTTCACTAAAGGTTCACCGACACCATTACCATAGATCATATTAAATACACCTTTAGGCATATTTGATTTTTCTACTGCACGTTCGATTGCCTGAGCTACAAAATCCGCTGTCGCCATATGCCCACTATGCGCTTTGACTACCACCGAACAACCAGCTGCTAGTGCCGAAGCAGTGTCGCCACCCGCAGTTGAGAATGCTAAAGGAAAGTTACTTGCCCCAAAGACTGCCACAGGACCAACACCGATTTTAATCTGTCGCAAGTCTGGGCGCGGTAAAGGCTGACGCTCAGGCAAAGCGGTATCAATACGGGCACCTAAAAAATCACCACGGCGCAGCACTTTGGCAAATAAACGCATTTGTCCACTGGTACGGCCACGTTCACCTTGTAAACGTGCAAGTGGCAAAGCGGTTTCCTGTGAGACAATTTCAAGGAAATCTGTACCCAAAGCATCGAGCTCATCTGCAATATTTTCTAAAAAGGCAGCACGCTGTTCAGGTGAAGTATGGCGGTAAGTCTTAAAAGCTTGACTGGCTGCTTCACAGGCCTGATTGACCTCTTGTTCGGTTGCATGGTGAAACTCATAAGGCAAAGTTGCGCCAGTCGTTGCATTCACGCTTTTTAGTAAAGTGGAACTTTGTGCACTACGTGAACCGCCAATAAAGTTGTGTCCGATAACCATTTTATATTCCTTAGAGTGGGATAACTGAACCGATCGGTAACTCGGGTTGCATATGAGCAAGCTTATTTTTGAGTGAAAGTCCGAACTCTTTCATTTCTATTTCGAACTCATCGTTGACCTGTGCTTGGATACCATCAGCAAAAGATAGAGTCGCAGTACCGAAATAGTGAATATGAACATCCCCTGCTTTTAAGAATTGTTGATACTTAAAGTGGTGATATTCCAGATTTGCCAAGCTATGGCACATATTGTCTTCACCCGACAAAAACTCTTTTTCCCAAATGATTTGTCCATCACGGCGTAAACGGCTGGTTCCGACTAAATGTTTTGGTAATTCGCCTGTCCGTAAAGCTGGACCAAAACTACAAAAACGTAATTTTGAATGCGCCAGATATAAATAATTACGACGTTCCATCACATGGTCAGAATATTCATTGCCCAGCGCAAACCCGATTCGGTAAGGCTTTAAGTCTTCTCCAATCACATAGAGGCCTGCGATTTCAGGTTCTTCGCCGCCATCTTCAGCAAATGGGGGTAAAGGTAATTCAGCTCCCGGCCTTACCACAATTGAACCGTCGCCTTTATAAAACCATTCTGGCTGCGCCCCGATCTGACCTTGTGCTGGACGCCCCTTTTGTAGCCCCCATTGAAATATCCGCATGGTGTCGGTCACCGAGCTGTCATCGCTTAAATTTTGTTGATGCATTTTGTCGCGTGCAGATGCAGAACCTAAATGGGTTAAGCCTGTACCGGACACTAAACAGTGTGTTGGGTCTGGATGGTCTAAAGGCGGCAGTACCTTTAAGTTTGCTAATAAAGATGAATAATCATAGGTCTCCGCTTCAAAGCCTAACGCCTCAATTTGTCGTTCCAATGAAATTTTATTGCGGATTGCCAAAAGTGCTAAATCACGAACCGATTGAATATCTTTAACCGGATATGCCATGTTGCCTTCTACTTTGGCGACGGCACGTTGATTTGCACGATTTTCAAATTGAATAATTTGCATGTTTTATTCCTTACAAAGGCTTTTGAATATTCACTGTTTGTGTTTTTTGACGTTCGAGCTTGGCATACACGATGTAGGTCAGAATCAAGCCAAAAAGCATAACGATAGATAAGAAATACAAACCAGCAGCCATATTTCCCGTGTATTCTTTTAAAAGTCCGATACCAAATGGCCCGACATAGCCACCTAAATTTCCAACAGAGTTAATTAAGGCAATACCAGCCGCTGCACTTGCACCTGTTAAGAAACGGCCAGGTAATGTCCAAAACACGGCAGTTGAAGAAAATAGGCAGAACGCAACCACAGCCAAAGCAGCCAACTGCATGACTGGAGAATTTAGCCAAGCACTTAAAAACATTGCGCAAGCGCCTAGTGCGTAGAGAAAACTTAAGTGTCCGTAACGATCGTTCAGGCGGTCAGTACTACGTGGAATAATGAGGAGTCCAATAATTCCAAAAATATAGGGGATGCTAGATAAGAACCCAATTTGAATATCAGTACCGCCTCCAAATTGTTTAATAATGGTAGGAAGCCAGAGATTTAAACCATAAATACTTAAAGTTACTGGTAAATAGTAGAGTGCTAATAAAAGTACGCGTTTGTCTTTTAAGGCATGCAGTGGATTGGCATGTCGGGTTTGGTCATATTCGGCTTCATCTTTAACAAGTTCATTTTTAAGCCATTGTTTTTGTTCAATGCTTAACCATTTCACTTTATCAATATTATCGGGCAGCCACAGAAATGTAGGTAAAGCCAATAAAACTGCGGGCAAGCCAACTGCAATGAATAACCATTGCCAGCCGTGTAAATTTGCGATGCCATCCATTCCAAGTAATAGACCAGCCAAAGGCCCAGCAATCATCATGGCAATCGGCTGTGAAAGCACAAACATTCCCATGATTTTTCCGCGATGCCGCACCGGATACCACTGTGTAATTAGGTATAAAACACCAGGGAAAAAACCTGCCTCTGCTACACCGAGTAAAAACCGTAATAGATAAAAGCTTTTTGGTCCCTGAATGAGCGCCATGGCCATGGTGATGAGGCCCCATGTTAATAAAATGCGGGTAAACCATTTACGAGCACCAAATTTGTCTAAAAGCAAATTACTTGGAACTTCAAAAAGAAAATATCCAATAAAAAATAAGCCTGCTCCTAGACCATAAGCTGCATCACCGATTCCAACATCTGCACCCATATGCAAATGGGCAAATCCAACAGCGGCCCGATCAATGTATGCCACCAGATATAGTATGACTAATGCAGGTATCAGCTTAAACGTGACCGTCCGTATTACATCCTTTTCGAAATCCATGTTCGACTCCATTTCCTATTATTTACTTATAGAGCATCTTGCTCGTAAATTATCCTTTCAATTTAAAATATAGTAATACTATTTAAATTTCAAACCTTTTAAAAATGAAATTTATGGTGTATTTTTAAATTAATTAATTCTAATAGTAATACTATATAGGGAAATTTGTATGAATAACAAACAAGTTCTTCGTTCAGCTGCCTGGTTTGGTACAACGGATAAAAATGGCTTTATGTATCGCAGCTGGATGAAGAACCAAGGAATTCCAGATCATGAGTTTCAAGGCAAGCCTATCATTGGGATTTGTAATACGTGGTCTGAACTCACCCCATGTAATGCGCATTTTCGAAAAATTGCAGAACATGTAAAAAAAGGGATTTTAGAAGCGGGCGGCTACCCTGTTGAATTTCCTGTGTTTTCAAATAGTGAGTCGAATTTACGTCCTACCGCCATGTTTACACGCAACTTGGCCAGTATGGATGTTGAGGAAGCTATCCGTGGTAACCCTATTGACGGCGTGGTGTTACTGACAGGTTGTGACAAAACCACACCTGCCTTATTAATGGGTGCCGCAAGCTGTGATATTCCAGCCATTGTAGTGACTGGTGGTCCTATGCTGAATGGTAAGCACAAAGGCAAAGACATTGGTGCAGGTACCATCGTTTGGCAAATGCATGAAGAGTTAAAAGCAGGAAAAATTGATTTAAATGAATTTTTATCTGCTGAGTCTGGTATGTCGCGCTCGGCTGGTACATGTAACACCATGGGCACAGCTTCTACAATGGCCTGTATGGCTGAAGCCCTAGGCACTTCTTTACCCCACAATGCGGCCATTCCAGCTGTAGATTCTCGACGTTATGTGTTGGCTCATCTTTCTGGTATGCGTATTGTTGATATGGTCCATGAAGATTTACGCCTTTCTAAAATCTTAACCAAAGAAGCTTTCGAAAATGCGATTAAAGTCAATGCAGCTATTGGTGGTTCAACCAATGCCGTGATTCATTTAAAAGCAATTGCTGGACGCATTGGGGTTGATTTACAACTTGATGACTGGAACCGTGTTGGCCGCGGCATGCCAACCATTGTCGACTTACAGCCTTCGGGTCGTTTTTTAATGGAAGAGTTCTATTATAGCGGCGGCTTGCCAGCCGTGATTCGTCGCATGGGTGAAGCCAATCTCTTACCACATCCTCAAGCTTTAACCGTAAACGGTCAAACCATTTGGGAAAACTGCCAGCAATCACCTATTTATAACGATGAAGTGATTCGGAAAATAGATAATCCAATTCGACAAGATGGCGGTATGTGTATTTTACGCGGTAATTTAGCACCTAAAGGTGCGGTGCTTAAACCTTCTGCTGCAACACCTGAACTGATGAAACACCGTGGTCGTGCAGTCGTATTTGAAAACTTTGATGATTATAAAACCCGCATTAATGATCCAGATCTTGATGTCGATAAAACTTGTATTCTAGTCATGAAAAATGCTGGTCCTAAAGGTTACCCAGGTATGGCTGAAGTTGGAAATATGGGGTTACCGCCAAAAATTTTAGCTAAAGGCATTACCGACATGGTTCGTATTTCCGATGCACGCATGAGTGGAACAGCTTATGGCACGGTGGTTTTACATGTTGCCCCTGAAGCTATGGCTGGCGGACCTTTAGCTGTAGTTCAAAATGGTGACTTTATTGAACTCGATGCCTATGCAGGTAAACTCCACCTAGAAGTAAGTGATGAAGAACTTAAGCAACGTCTTGAGAATTTAGCACCTCCAGCTCCGCCAAGTTTTATTGGCGGCTACCGCAAACTCTATGTACAACATGTTTTACAAGCCGATGAAGGTTGTGATTTTGATTTCTTAGTCGGTTGCCGAGGCTCGGAAGTTCCACGTCATTCTCATTAATATTTATTCTTGAAAAAGATGATCTTGTTAAAACACAAGGTCATCTATACCATAGGATATTCAACATGTCGTAATAGTGAAATATGAGCAAAGCTGACTATAAAAATCCTATTCCAAGCAAAAGCCAACATGCATTAATTGTTCAACAATTGGGATTAAAAATTGTTTCTGGAGAAATTTCAGAAAATGAAAAACTCCCAAGTGAAGTTGATTTATGTGAGGAATATAAAGTCAGCCGCCCTGTCTTTCGCGAAGCAATCCGTGTTTTAAACGCTAAAGGCTTAACTTACTCAAGACCAAAAATCGGAACGGTAGTAAGGCCTAAAGAAGAATGGCATTTGCTCGATCCTGATGTATTGTTTTGGCTAATTCAAACCACACCTGAACACGAATTTTTTAAAACACTTTCTACTGTACGACGCGTTTTGGAACCAGAGCTTGCTTACATTGCGGCAAGTACGGCCAACGAAGAAGATATTGAACGTATTAAACATGCCTATGATGGGATGGAAAAAGCGACAACCGTTGAAGAGTTTATAGAGCCAGATATTCAATTTCATTTGGCAATTGCCAAAGCAACTCATAATGACTTGCTGGCTTATATGTCAAAAATGTTGGTTTTACCTTTGCAGCAATCAATTCAAGTCACTAGTCTGCGCCCAAATTTACAAGGCCATTCACTACCTAGACATAAAGCGATTTTAACCGCAATTGAAAATAAAGATCCGCTCTCGGCTCGCCATGCTTCACTTGTTCAGCTTGACGACACCAAAATGGCTTACGATTTAATTAAAAAATAATTTTTATATATTCACTATTTAAAGCCTGATCACTCCAAATAAAGTAATCAGGCTTTTTTATTTATAAATTAGAACACCTTTTTTACAGACACTGTAAATGTCGAATCAATCGGATTAGAAATTGGCGCATCTGGTTCACCATTACTATACTTTTTATAATATCCATGCTTATCCCAAGCTTTGGTATAGGCTAGCCCTGTAGTCCAACCATCACCTAAATCTTTAATCAGCTCGACTTTCATATCTTGAAAGTTAGCTTCCGAGAAATTTTTAATTCTTTCATAGCCATAGTGAGCACCAAAAGTCCAAGACTCATTAATAGGCTGAGTAAAAGTTAAATCTAAATAAGTTGTTCCTCGTGAACGTTTACCCTCAGGTCCCCCCATCGTATCTGAGTTATAGCCTGCATAATCTGGGGTATAGGTAATAAAATATTTAAGAGTCAAAGGCCCATAACCAATTTGAGGCACAATTTCGCCATAGTTATAACTGGTACTCCCCGTTTCAGGCGTACTTTTGGCTCCTGGATAATAGTAATAAAAAACCGTCATTCCAGCTGAAAACTTATCAAAAGTTTTTATATAACCTGTATAAAAATCCCACTCAACTGAAGCATCACGAATATATTTGGAACTTACATTCGAGGCCCAAGTGCCCACAAATAATCCATTCGGATTTGCATAATCTAGACCAATTTGTAATGCTGGCTTACCCCAAGTTTGTTGAAAACCACGTGATATATATTGACTTGCGAAGGTTACATTAGCACTGTATGGAGAAATTTGTTCTTGTTCATTTAATTGTTTAGCATGTACAACACTAGTAGACATAATAAGAGAAGCTATCCCTAAAATTTTTCTCATCTATTAATTCCTATTAAATATTACCTATAATCTTAAAGTTTTAAAATAACATGATAATTCAATTTAAAACGTATTAAAAAGTTATAAATTCAAATTTCTGGACACTTCTTCTTCGCTATAAATTTCTTCAATACAATCTAAAATTTTAGGAATATACGAACTTTGGTCCATATTGCGCATAGAAAGAGAAATGGGACTGTAGGCTTCTAAGTCTAAGATATTTAAATAAGTTAGATTCTTCATTCCAATATCACAGGCACTTTCTGGAATAATACATATACCCTCGCCGGATGCTACCAAACCAAGCGCCATGTGAATTTCTCGTACTTCAGTCAGCTTGGCCGGCACAAGGCCTAATTTAGTAAATAAAGCTTGAATAGTGGTCGAAAAATTGGGTTTAGGTGTCGTTGGATAAGAAAAAATTGTCTCATTAATAATTTGAGATAAATAAATTCCCGATTCTTGGAACTCACTTAACGGATGCTTTTTATGAATCGCGAGTTTTAATTTTTCTTTTCGAAGTAAAAGTCGTTTAATCGCTGGATCGCTAATGGGTAAACGACCAAAACCTAAATCAATTTTACCTAGTTTTAATGCTTCGACCTGATCGCGTGTACCACATTCAATAAGCTCGACATGAATGTCAGGATTTTTTTGTCTAAATAGATAAATGACCTGCGGTAATCGCCCGTAAAGAAGCGAACTCACATAGCCAACTTTAACAACATTCTCGACTAGCTTCAGTTTCTTTGCCATAGAAGCAGCTTGAGCTGTATGGGTCAAAATCTGTACCGCATGTTGGTAAAAAAACAGCCCTGCTTC
The DNA here is from genome assembly GCF_056725885.1 of Acinetobacter sp. GRABPA_MV_2. Lineage (NCBI taxonomy): Bacteria > Pseudomonadati > Pseudomonadota > Gammaproteobacteria > Moraxellales > Moraxellaceae > Acinetobacter > Acinetobacter sp. GRABPA_MV_2. Next base: position 2,910 of record NZ_JBWZNA010000032.1, on the reverse strand, counting down.
AGTCACTTTTAATGGACGTGAGCCTTTCACAAATAGATCAATGCCTAACTCTTCCTCTAGTTTTTTGATTTGGCGCGTGAGTGGTGGCTGAGCAATAAAAAGCTTCTCAGCGGCCTTAGTCAGACTTTGTTCTTCAACAACGGTAACAAAATAACGTAGATGTCTTAATTCCATTAATATACCTTTTTAGTATCTTAAAATACCGTTCTATATCTATTTTAGGCTATTACATTCTTCTATGGTATGTAAACAAGTTTGAAATAGTTGAAACTTCATGTATAGAACCATAGAAACCATACTTGTGGATATTCCAACTATCCGTCCTCACCAGTTGTCTGTGACTACCATGCGTACTCAGACTTTGGTGCTCGTAAAAATTACGACCATGGATGGTATTGTCGGTTGGGGTGAAGCGACCACCATTGGTGGACTGAACTATGGTGAAGAAAGTCCTGAAAGTGTCAAAGCCAATATTGATACTTACTTTGCACCATTACTGACATCAGTTAAAGATTTAAATGTTGCTCAAACACTAAAACTGATTCGAAAAAATATTAATGGTAACCGTTTTGCGAAATGTGCCATTCAGACTGCTCTACTTGATATTCAGGCAAAACGTTTAGGCGTGCCATTAAGTGAAGTTTTAGGTGGCCGTCTGCGTAATAGTTTACCTGTACTTTGGACGCTCGCGTCTGGTGACACAGAAAAAGATATTGCTGAAGCTCGAAAAATGATTGAGTTAAAACGTCATAACACGTTCAAACTCAAAATTGGTTCACGCCCTTTGCAACACGATGTTGATCATGTGATTGCAATTAAGAAAGCACTCGGTGCAGATATTAGTGTACGCGTTGACGTAAATCGTGCATGGTCAGAGCTGGAATGTATTCAAGGTATTCAACAGCTACAAGATGGCGGGATTGATTTAATTGAACAGCCTTGTGCTATTCAGAACACTGAAGCACTTGCGCGTTTAACACAGCGTTTTGATGTCGCAATTATGGCAGATGAAGCTTTAACTGGTCCCGACAGCGCATACCGTATTGCAAAAAGACATGGTGCTGATGTATTTGCAGTAAAAATTGAACAATCTGGTGGTCTGATCGAAGCGTGTGAAGTTGCCAAGGTTGCAGGTTTGGCTGGAATTGATCTTTATGGCGGCACTATGCTTGAAGGCCCTGTAGGTAGCATGGCTTCTGCTCATGCGTTTGCAACCTTTGAAACATTAGCGTTTGGTACTGAATTATTTGGTCCGTTATTGCTTACCGAAGAAATTTTGAAAGAACCGCTACGTTACGAAAACTTTGAATTGCACTTGCCAACAGCTCCCGGCTTAGGCATTGAAATTGATGAAGATAAAGTCGAGAAGTTACGTCGTTAAGGCAACAGGATAAGGAGTTTCCCATGTTATTTCATGTACGTATGGATGTGCATATTCCACTTGATATGCCAGCCGACAAAGCAAATGAAATTAAGGCTGTTGAAAAAGCCTATTCGCAAGACTTACAGCGTCAAGGTAAATGGCGTCACATCTGGCGTATTACAGGTCAGTACTCAAACATCAGTATTTTTGATGTCGAGAGTAATGAAGAATTGCACAATATTTTACAGGGTTTACCTCTCTATCCCTACATGAACATCGAAGTGATGGCACTTAATCGCCACCCTTCTTCTGTTCGTGATGATGATTCGTAAACCAAAAGAATTTTTTAAATGTGATCTCTGAAGTCCATTTAAAAACCAAGCAGATTATTCAGAAGGTAACAAGGAACGTGGCGGCAATTATTCGCTAGCAAGACAAAATGCCCGCAGCGCTGCCACCCAAAACCGTATTGCATACTTAAGGAGTTTTAGTATGAACCGTCAACAAATTGATGCGCTTGTAAAACAAATGAATGTCGACACTGCAAAAGGCGAAGTTGATGCACGTGTTCAACAAATTGTAGTGCGCCTTCTCGGGGATTTATTTCAAGCCATTGAAGATTTAGACATCCAACCATCAGAAGTATGGAAAGGTTTGGAATATTTCACAGATGCTGGTCAAGCAAACGAACTTGGTCTTTTGGCAGCTGGCTTAGGTTTAGAGCATTATCTTGATTTACGTGCAGATGAAGCTGATGCCAAAGCTGGTGTTACGGGTGGCACACCGCGTACTATCGAAGGTCCACTGTATGTAGCTGGCGCACCTGAATCTGTTGGTTTTGCGCGTATGGATGATGGTACAGAATCTGGCAAAATCGATACCTTAATTATTGAAGGTAAAGTGACCGACACGGATGGCAATATCATTGAAAATGCCAAAGTTGAAGTATGGCATGCCAACAGTTTGGGTAACTATTCATTCTTTGATAAGTCTCAATCTGATTTCAACTTACGTCGTACCATCTTAACTGATGCTGATGGTAAGTATGTTGCATTAACAACTATGCCTGTAGGTTATGGTTGCCCGCCAGAAGGTACAACTCAGGCCCTTCTTAACAAATTAGGCCGTCATGGTAACCGTCCATCTCACGTTCATTACTTCGTTTCTGCACCGGGTTATCGCAAGCTGACTACTCAATTCAACATTGAGGGTGATGAGTACTTATGGGACGACTTTGCTTTCGCAACCCGTGACGGCTTAGTTGCAACAGCAGTTGATGTAACTGACCCAGCTGAAATTCAACGCCGTGGTTTAGATCACGCTTTCAAACACATCACATTTAACATCGAACTTGTTAAAGATGCCGCTGCTGCTCCTTCAACTGAAGTTGAACGTCGTCGCGCTAGTGCTTAATTGAAAGTATATGTGAGTTAAAAGTTCGCTTTTGACTCACAAAATTTATTCCATTTATTACTACCATTAAGAATTTAAATAAATTTTTAGCGGTAGTAATACATCACGTTACCTCATGCTCTAAGGTTTCTCAC
>NZ_JBWZNA010000031.1:0-29779 GCF_056725885.1 Acinetobacter sp. GRABPA_MV_2 | reverse complement strand
TCAATTTTAGATGAGATATTAAACTTTTTTTACGTTACCAACTTCATGTAGAATAGATTATTCGTGCAATAGTTTGGCATTAACTCATCATGTGGCAGTTCGCTAAAAAAGTATTTGTTTGCATACTTGTAGTGTTTGCTACGAGTGGGCCTTGTTATGCCAATTCAAAACATAACTTCTATGTACTTACTTTATCTATTCTAAGCTATAGCAAATGGGAGAATGTAAACACTCCTACGCTGTGTATTATTGATAACCCTTCTATTACATCTACATTTCAATCTTACATCCAGCAAATGTCTTATAATTATCGTGTTCAAACTGTAAATGCGAAAGATTTTGCTCGGTCACATTGTCAAGCTGTCTACTTTTCTACTACCTCTCCACAGCAACAACAAAATCTTATTCAAAACTATCCTTATCGCTCTTTACTTTCTTTAAGCATTAATAATTCAGAGTGCGAAATAGGAAGTATCTTTTGTTTATATAACCAGAATAATTACACAACATTTAAAGTTAACTTAGATGCTTTAAGTCACTCCAAAGTTCATATTGATCCGAGAGTATTACTCTTGGCTAAGAATGCGGAGTAAGGGTTATGATATCAAAGTTGTATCAATCCACTTCACTACATGCATTATTTAGAAAATCTCAATTTACTATTTTTGCTATTACTTTTTTTATTTGCTCTTTTACGTTTGTATCAATTTCTGTTTTTACAATGGAAACTTATGCCAAACAAAATTTGCAATTGCTTAGTCACACTCTATTAGAGCGCATTCAACCCGCTGTAGTATTTAATGATAAAATTACAATAGAACAAATTTTAAATGAGTATACGAAGGATCATTCAATTCGTACGATTCATATTTATGACTCGGAACATCATTTAATTGCTCAAAGCTTTAAATTATCTAGTCAAACTTCAATTTTAGAAGGTTGGTTTGATCATTGGTTTTTAAACGAACCCGTTCATCTTACAATTTATCATCATGAACAAAATGTAGGTGAGCTAACACTTTTTGGTAGTTCTGAAAAAATATTGCAGTTCCTCAAAATGATTATGGTAGGGCTTGCAATTGCGATGTTGTTTATTGTTTGCGCTTTATGGTGGTCAGTAAACCTAACTTATCGCCAAATTATGCAGGCTATTTATCCACTTACTAATATTGCTCAAATTGTAAGTGAGCAAAAAGCCTACAATCTTCGCTTTCCTTATAATCGTATTAAAGAATTTCAAGATTTAAATACTGTATTTAACGAGTTACTTGAAGAAATTCAGATATGGGATAATCAGTTACAAAAGGAAAATCGTAAATTATCCTTTCAAGCTCATCACGATCAGCTCACCTTGTTGCCTAATAGACATTATTTTTACCAAATTCTTTTAGACATGTTTGATGATAAGGATTTCGACAATAAGTCTGCATTATTATTTATAGATAACAACAACTTCAAAGCAATTAATGACCAGTTTGGTCATTTAGCTGGAGATGAAGTTTTAAAAGAAATGGCTAATCGCTTGCAAACTCGTCTACGCCATCAAGATTTTATCGCTCGGTTAGGTGGCGACGAATTTGCTGTTATTTTGCATTCCATTAGCCATGCTGATCATTTAATATCTATTGCTGAAAATTTACTCGAAAGCTGTAAAGAACCTTTGCATCTAAATGGTCAAACTATTTATTTCAGTTTTAGTGTAGGTATTGCTTTATCACAATTTGCATCTAGCCCCGAAGATTTCATTATGCAAGCAGATCAGGCAATGTATAAGGCTAAAAATTCGGATGAACACTGGTTTATCTATAAACCTGAAAATTAAATTTAGGCTAATCTATGAATACAAGATCTTTGAAACTCTCCTTTATTGCATTGATATGCATTACTCTTGCAGGGTGCCTGAGTTTTGGTCCATTAAAATATCGTCAAGTAAAGTTGCTCAAAAAAGAAGGGTTCGTTCTTACTGATGAAGGATGGACTTTAGGTTTACCAGAACGTTTGTTATTTGACTTTAATAATGCAGAGTTAAAACAAAGCCATGAAGCTGAATTAGCACGTCTAGCAAACCAATTAAATAAATATGACCTAAATAAATTGAAAATTGTGGGTCACACTGATGATGTTGGTGATGCTACATATAACCAAAAGTTATCTGAAGAGCGAGCACAAAGTGTGGCAAATCTTTTCTTAGCCCGCGGATTTAAAAAAGAAAATATCTATGTGATTGGTCGCGGTTCAACGCAACCTTATGTGCCAAATACAACCAATGAAAATCGTGCGATTAACCGACGTGTTGCAATTGTCGTTATCCCATAATTTTCAATTTATAAAAAAGCCAATCCTTTGTGATTGGCTTTTTTATTTTAAACTAGCTCAATAATATCAATGGTTGGTGGCACTCTAAAGCGTAAAGGGATTCCAACCATTCCTGTGCCGACGGTAACAAAGACATCCGCATGCTCATGAGAATAAAACCCACGTTTATGGCCTAAAATTGATACTTTTTTCATAATATAGTTAGTCAACCATGGAAGCTCCACCTGCCCTCCATGAGTATGTCCAGATAACATTAATGGTCGATTCGGTAATTTAGGTACCATATCTACTGTATCTGGATTATGAGACAAAATTAACCAAGGTTTGTCCTGCGGTAAATCTGGCATGGAACGCATATCAGTTTTTCCTGCCCAAAGATCACCAATACCAATCAAACGAAACTCTTCAAAATCAACAATCTTGCCTTCGATATCCACGACTTCATTATAAAATAATGCATCTTTTAATAATTGTTGAATTGGCGGGCCAGGATATTGCTCGTCATGATTTCCAGGAACTGAATATACAGGCGCCTGAATTTCTTTTAAAACACTTAACTCTTCAATTAGTCTATCTTCTGGTTCATATGTCCAGTCACCAGCAACTACGACTAAATCAGGTTGCTGTTCATTTAATTTTCTAACTATGGTTTTGAGTTGACGTTCATGTCCTGAAAACAAACCAATATGTAAATCTGCGATTAAAGCTACTTTTACTGGCTTATCAAAACTACGATCTGGGTTTAAACGATATTGATGAGTATCAACACGGACTAAATGAGGTTCGATAAATCGGGCATAAATTAATACCCCACTTAAGAAAAAGATGAAAACACCTTGATGAATTGAGTAGTAACCGATCCAAGCAGCATATAAATTAAAAAACCAGAGAGGAATAAGTAGATAAGAGAGATAAAATGCGAGTAGATGTACAAAAGCTTTAAATGGATGAATCGTCTCGGTTCGTGATTGATGAATCCAAGCCTCAGAAATTCCCCATAGAGCAAGTATTGAAAAAATAAAGTAAAAACAAAAAATGATTGAATTTGGATTCCACATTACGACTCTCGACTTATCTTATATTGATTGCTAGTAATCAAATTCAATATTTATCTTTCAATATGCACGAATTATACTCTAGCTCACCTTATCGTATGTACTGATTATGGCACAATCCTTTCATTCCAAACAGCTTCAAACGAATCAACAAGCTAAAGGCTTTTTGATAAAAGCCTCTATAGTCCTATGTTCAAGTTTTGCTGTGGGTTTGACAGGATGTAGTACTCTGCCAAAACATGGTGTTGAACCAGTACAATATGCAAAAGATATTGATACCTCTGAGACTTCACTTGCCAAAATTATCACACCTTTACGTCAGCAAAATCCAAAGTTAACTGGCTTCCATGTTCTAAATGATCCGCTGGAGGCTTTAGCGGCTCGACTTAGATTAATTGATAAAGCCGAAAAGACTTTAGATTTACAATATTACATCTGGGATAATGACAAAGTTGGTGCTTTAGCCTTGCACGCCATTATTCGTGCAGCTGATCGAGGTGTAAAAGTCCGACTTCTTATTGATGACAATAATGCAAAAAAAATGGAAGGGATTTTACTTGCCCTTTCTCAGCATAAAAATATTGAAGTTAAGCTTTTTAATCCCTACCGTTTCCGCAAATATCGTGCAATGGATATGGTGCTGGATTTAAAACGTATCAATCGTCGTATGCATAATAAAAGTTTTATTGCCGACAATGAGGTTGCTCTTATTGGCGGGCGCAACATGACCAATCAATATTACAATGTAAGCGATAGCTATCAGTTTTCTGATGTCGATGTAATGTTGGTAGGTGCTGCTGTTGATGATATTGTGAATTCATTTGATGATTACTGGAATCATGAATATGCATATTCAGTTCAAAGTATCGTAAGTCCTGAGCAGCATCGTTTACGCTATGAAGGATTAAAAGAACAACTCGAAGCACACTATCAACAAGCAACTGTTCAAAACTTTCTAAACTTAACCGCCAAATCCCACGCATTTGATCAATGGTTAAATCATAATATTCAATTCGATTGGGTCAAAGCAGAAGTCGTAAAGGACTCACCTGATAAAATCAAATCGAAAGCTAAAAAAGAAGAACACCTGAATTTCCAATTAATTAACCACTTGGAAAAGCCAGAAAGCAACGTTGATTTAATCTCTGCTTATTTTATTCCTGAAAAACAAGGTGCCAAGATTTTAAGCACCCTTGCCAAAGAAGGGGTTGAGGTTCGAGTTTTAACGAACTCTTTCAAAGCGAATGACGTTGCTGTTGTACATGCCTTTTATGGGAAATATCGTAAAGAGCTGCTTAAAAACGGCGTACAACTTTATGAATTTTTACCAACACCCGATAAAAGAGATTTAAATAAAAATACAGATGAGCTTGCAACTAAAGCTAAAGTAAATATGAAAGGTTTAAGCCGTTCAAGTTTGCATACTAAACTTATGGCATTAGATGAGCAGGTTTTTATCGGTTCATTTAACTTTGATCCACGCTCAGCTTACTTAAATACTGAAATTGGCGTAATTTTAGACAGCCCATCGTTGGCTAAAACCATTCACCATACAATGGATGAAAATTTAAATAAATATGCTTATAAATTAAAGCTCGACGCTAACAATCATATTTATTGGCAACAAGAAACTCCAAATGGCCCTGTAATTTATAGACAGGAACCTGAGATGAAATGGTGGCAAAAAGCAGGCATGAAGTTTCTTTCATGGCTGCCAATTGAAGGTTTTATGTAATTAAGTTTTTGGCTTAAGTACTTTTCGATGTAATTGAGCCAAACCTTCTACCATTTTTTCTTGAACTTCGCGCGTTAAACTTTTGACGTCATGTCCTTCCACTGAAATTGGAGGCAAAGTTAATAAATGAGCAGTTACTTTCGGCATTTCTAGTACACGTTGAATATGTTCAGCAAATGTCATGTCCCCAATAAATGGTGCAACCGTATCTAATTGCCCATCTCTGTTTACATAACAAATTAAACATACCTGTACTGGACGTTGTGCTTCAATCGCTGCACCCAGTAATCGTCCATGAACTTTTTTAACAGAATGTCCATCTGTAGTTGTCGCTTCAGGGAAAAATAATACTGGAATATTTTGTTTTAAAAATTCAGTAATTTGCTCACGAATTCTGACTGAATCCCCAGATCCACGCTTAATAAATAACGTTCCACCACTTTTGGCTAAGTTTCCAAGAATAGGCCAATTTTCAATTTCAGCTTTAGCCAGAAAGAAAACTCGTGCACCTGAGCCTAGAACCGCAACATCTAACCAAGAAATATGATTACTTACCCATAAAGCTGGTTCTCTAGGAATTGTGCCATGTACTTCTATATCTAAATTGAAAACCTGACATAAACGGCGGCAAAAGTATTGGACATAACGTGTATTTACAGGATTATTAGGATCTTTATAAAGCCCATGTCGATAAACTAGATAAAAACCTTCACTAATTGCGGCCGTGGCAGAAGTGACCTTTTTTCCGTATAAACCTATTTTTGATAATTTCTTTAACGTTGAATTAACTATACTTTGCGTTTGAGCCATAAAATTTCACTAACGATTAATCATTGTTATACCCATCTCGAGTCATTCTATACGTTTCGTAATAAACTTGCATTGACGATAGAGAACTGCAAATAAAATAAATCTGAACACTAGACTAATCTCATATAACTAATCTAAAGGATAAGAACAAACGCTTTCCCCTTTTGCTTAAGTTTCCTCTAGAATAAAGTTTTCCCATTTTCAGGATTTATAGCCACGTGGAATATGTTGATCGGCATCAAGGCGGTGAACGCACAATCTTAGTGAGTGTTTCTGTACAATTATTAGATGATCTGGATGCCGAAGAGTTTGCTCTACTTGCACAGTCTGCTGGTGCAGATATCCTTGAACATATTAAGGTTCAGCGTAATAAGCCTAATCCTAAATTTTTCATTGGCTCAGGCAAAGTTGAAGAGATTGCAGAGCAAGTTCAGGAGCTAGAGGCGAGCCTGGTTATTTTTGACCATGCCTTATCACCTGCTCAAGAACGAAATTTAGAAAGAATATTAAAATGCCGAGTTATTGACCGCACAGGCTTAATCTTAGATATTTTTGCGCTACGTGCCCGTACACATGAAGGTAAGCTACAAGTCGAACTTGCTCAGCTTAAACATTTATCTACTCGTCTTATTCGTGGTTGGTCTGCCGACTTTGAACAACAAAAAGGTGGTATCGGCTTACGTGGTCCCGGTGAAACACAACTAGAGACAGATCGCCGTCTTATTCGTGTTCGTATTACCCAATTAAAAGATAAATTAGACAAAGTACATCAGACTCGTATGCAAGGTCGTGCTGCAAGACAAAAAGCAGCTATTCCAACAGTTTCATTAGTAGGTTATACCAACGCTGGTAAATCGACATTATTTAATATTTTAGCAAATAGTGATGTCTACGCAGCCGATCAACTGTTTGCAACACTCGATCCAACACTACGCCGTTTAGACTGGGATGGTATCGGTACTGTTGTGCTAGCAGATACAGTAGGTTTTGTACGAAACTTACAACATGATTTGGTCGAATCATTCAAAGCAACACTTGAAGAAACACTAGAAGCGACCCTTTTACTGCATGTTATTGATAGTAGTAGCCATGACATGCTTGATCAAATTGAAGCGGTTGAAAGCGTATTAAAAGACATTGGCGCTGATGCTCCTGTACTTCGGGTATACAACAAAATTGACCTGAGCGGTGAAGAGGCCAAAATCATTTATGCTGAGCCACACGTCCCAGATCGAGTGTATGTTTCAGCTCATTCTGGTCAAGGTCTAGATTTACTCCAAAAAGCAGTACAAGAATGCTTAATGGGACAAATTCAAAAGTTTTCACTCGTGCTTAAGCCTGCTTATGGCAAATTACGTACTCAACTTTATGCCTTAAATGTGATTGAGTCTGAACATTATGATGATGCTGGCTTATTACATATTGATGTGAAGATTGCACCACATAAGTTAGAAAAGCTGATTCGCCAAGCAAAATTACCCTTAGATGAAATATTGGGAGAACACGCAAGTCAATTTAAACGTCCCTTGGAAGAGTTTGAAATCAAGGGCGAGATCAGTTAAAACTTGATAAGTAAACTTTTAGAGATAAAAAATATGGATAAGATCAAAAGTATAGACTGGACAGCATGGGTAATCACATTACTACTCATTATTGGTTTTCGTGAAGGCTCTGTCGTCGTTATGCGTGCTTTTGGTCATCCAGAATTAGGTAATCTGGTCGGTCTAATCAGCTTACTTATTATTTTACTGATTTGGAGAAAGTTTAAAAAAATTCCACTTCGAATAGTGGATACCAATAATAAAATCATGAAAGAAAGTGGATTCGCTTTTTTGCCCATTTGTGCAGGATCATTAATTATGCTTGTACATATGGGTAAGGAAATTCCATTATTTCTTTTGGTGTTAGTGGTCAGTACCCTTATACCTTTGTGGGTCTATGCAAAAATGGCAAAACGTTGGTTATAAGGAGAATAAAATGTTTACGATTTTCTACGGATTTTTGATCACATTAATTGGTTATCTGTGTGCAAAGCCTTTAAACCGACTTTTCCCGCAAGTTCCACTTTTAGTTTTCGGCATGTTTATTGTAATTGGCTTACTTGCAGTTCTACATGTGCCATATGAGCAATATCGTCTTTATGTGAATGACTTATTTGGTCATCTATTAGGTTATGTCACTGTGGCCTTAGCCATTCCTTTAGCTGCAATGCGTTACGATGATCTTCCAATTAAATCGGTCATTGGTATTTTACTTTTTGCAAGTATTAGCGCCGTTGCCCTACCTATGGGGCTGGCTTATTTGTTACATATGTCTGAACCCACCATTCTTGCATTTGCTACCCGTGCAGTAACTACTCCAATTGCTCTGAACATCGCAACTTTATTACATGCTCCTGAAACACTTGTGACCCTTATTGTCATTTTGTCTGGGGTAATTGGCGCAGCATTCTCGCCATTCTTACTTAAACATATTCATGATGAGAGAGCATCAGGTTTAGCCTTAGGTTTAGCTGCACATGCCATCGGAACAGCTCAAGCTTGGCAACGTGGACCTGTTGCAGGTCGTTACGCTGCATTTGGTATGGCATTGAACGGTGTATTTACTGCAATTTGGCTACCAACATTAATGTTGTCTTTTGGAACACCATAATTAAAAAAGTAGATTAAATAAACGTTGAATGGTCTATCAATTCCCAATAAGATGACCTTTCAATGTTAAAAGGATTTTTAATTATGGGGAAAATTTTTCTTGGAGCTCTGCTCGTATTGGGGATCAATACTGCTACATTTGCAGCAGATATTACAGGTCTTTGGCAAACAATTGATGATAAAACTGGTGCGCCCAAAGCACAGGTAGAAATACGAAAAGAAGCGAACGGGACATATGCCGGAAAAATTGTCAAAGTTACACCACGCCCAGGTTATACACCTAAAGAGATTTGTGATAACTGCCCTGCGCCCTATACCAATAAACCGATTTTAGGTCTGGATATCGCAACTGGTTTAAAACAGACAGATGGACTTAATTATACTGGTGGTAAAATTTTAGATCCAAATACTGGCAAACTTTACGGACTTAAAGCAAAGCTCAGTGCAACTGGCAAACGCTTACATATGCGTGGTTATCTTGGAGTTTCAGCTTTGGGACGTAATCAAATTTGGATTCGCGTAGAATAATAGTTCCCAATAAAAAAGCCGCTTCTGCGGCTTTTTTATTTTTAACTCAGCTACTAGCTTCATCTTACGTTCATAGTAAAGCATTGCTTTGCTTATATTTGCACAGGGTTTTCAACAGAAAAAATTTCTTTGTCTTCAAGTCGATAAGCCATTAATTTTCTGCCCCAAACACAGCCACCATCGATATTCTGAATCTGCTCATCAATAGTTCTGCCCTCGAGCGCAGCCCAATGACCAAAAATAATCTGATGAGTTTGTGCCGCTTTGCTCGGAAATTCAAACCAAGGTAAATAACATTCCGGCATTGGTGCATCTAAAGAATCTTTAAAACTAAACTCTAAAGCCCCTTCGGCATTGGTTAAACGCATGCGAGTCAAATAATTGGTAATACAACGTAAACGCGCAGAACCAGTTAGGTTATCTTCCCACAAATCTGGTTTTGAACCATACATGTCTGCTAAAAAAGCATCCAATACAGATAAATCTTCGTTTGCGAGTACAGCCTCAACCTCTTTTGCCAACGTTACAGTTTTTTGCGCATCCCAAATACAAGGTATGCCAGCATGAGTAAGGATCGTATGCTCATTTGGCAATAAACATAATGGCTGTTTACGTAACCAGTCGATTAATTCATCACCATCAATCGCATCAATAACGTCTTGAGTACGATCTTTTTCTTTAATCTCTTTTAAACCGCGTGCACCCGCAATTAAAGTCAGGTCATGATTTCCAAGTACAGTTGCGGCAGCACCACGATCTGCAAGCTTTTTAATAAAACGCAGTGCCCCTACTGAGTTTTCACCACGTGCGACTAAATCCCCAGCAAACCATAAAAAGTCTTGATCCGGATCAAAACGTATTTCTTTAAGCAAGGCTTTTAGAGCTTCAAAACACCCCTGCACATCGCCAACAACATAGTTAAAACGCTTAGTCATTTACGCCACCATTTGATCGGCTAAAGCAACAAATTGGGCAAGTGTTAAGGTCTCTGGACGAGCCATTGGATCAACACCAGCTTTTTCAAAGCCATCTTCTGCAATCATACCTTTAAGACTGTTTCTCAATGTTTTGCGGCGCTGAGTAAATACATGGGCAACCAGTCGAGCTAAAGCTTTTTCATCTTTTGCTGTAATTGGCTTTTGATCATAAGGAACAAGGCGGAAAACAGCACTCGTTACTTTAGGTGGTGGGTTAAATGCACCAGCCGGCACTTCAAATAAAAATGTTGGTTGACAGTAATATTGAATCATTACCGACAAGCGTCCATATTCTTTCGTATTCGGTTCAGCAGTAATACGGTCAACCACCTCTTTTTGCAGCATAAAGTGCATATCTTTAACTTTGCTGCCAAATTCCAAGAGGTGAAAAAGTAATGGGGTTGAAATGTTATAAGGTAAGTTACCGACTACACGTAATGGTCGGCCATCTTTTACCAGTTCGCTAAAGTCATATTTTAATGCGTCAGCTTCTATAATCGTCAAACGTTCAGGATGTGGAACACGTTCTGGTAGCCCAGCAGCTAAGTCACGATCTAGCTCCACTACAGTTAATGCATCACACTCCCCAATTAAAGGAGACGTTAAAGCAGCTAAACCGGGTCCAATCTCGACAATATTGTCACCAGTACGCGGACTTACAGAGCGCACAATTTTGGCAATGACCCGTTGATCATGTAAGAAGTTTTGACCAAAACGTTTACGAGCTTTATGCCCTTCATCTTTCGGGTTTAGGGCATTAATTTGATACATATAACATTTCCAACATGAAAAATTTAGTTCGCTGCTAAAGATAAAGCTAAATCAACAGCGACATTTAAACTTGAGCTTTTTGCCAAACCAGTCCCAGCCAAAGACAACGCAGTGCCATGGTCAACCGAAGTTCGAATGAAAGGCAAACCCAATGTAATATTGATGGCTTCACCAAACCCTTGTGATTTTAACACAGGTAAACCTTGATCATGGTACATGGCAAGTACAGCGTCTGCATTTTTAAGATGTTCTGGAGTAAACAAGGTATCTGCCGGCAAGCTTAAACTCATTTTAATCCCTTGTGCTCGATAACTTTCAAGTACCGGATTAATGGTCTCAATCTCCTCACGACCCAAATAACCATCTTCACCTGCATGAGGATTTAAGCCACACACGAGTACACATGGGTTTGTAATCTTAAATTTAGTTTTTAAGTCATACAGTAAAATATCAATGACCTGATGCAAACGCTCTTTGGTAATCGCATCTGCTACATCTCTTAAGGGTAAATGTGTAGTTGCTAACGCAACACGTAAAGTTTTGGTTGCAAGCATCATGACGACACGCTCTACACCTGCAAACTCTTGATAGTATTCAGTGTGACCACTAAACAAAATACCAGCATCATTAATAACCGATTTTTGTACGGGTGCCGTGGCTACTCCAACACTTTTACCAGACATTGCATAATCTGCTGAACGACGTAGTTGTTCTAATACATAGGCAGCATTAGCTGGGTTTAATTGACCATCAATAACCGCTGCTTCTAAAGGCACATGCTCTATATAAAGTTCATTCAGAGATGATGACTCAGGCTGTCCTGTATATTCTATAAATTGAATATCGATCCCAAGTTTTTGGGCACGTTGCTCTAATAAGTCTCGGTCACCCAAGATAACAACAGGGTGTTCATCAACCCGCTTAGCCAAGCTCAAACAGATATCTGGACCAATACCAGCCGGCTCACCGGAAGTGACATATAATGGCAGCACAATCACTCCAGACACATAACAAGAATTTGTTTGATTTTAACATATCTGACATTCATCAGTTTATGGATTAAATTATATGGCTTAAACTGGATTTTTCTTGTGAGTTTGGACAAACTCGTTTAGAATGCTCGCTCCTTTTGTTTGGACAGATTCCATAGTCCAAACCAACTATAATAGGTAGTGGTTTAATGAAAACTCTCAGCGCTAAGCCAGCTGAAGTTCAACATGACTGGTATGTTGTTGATGCTTCTGGCAAAACTTTAGGTCGCCTTGCGACTGAAATCGCTCGTCGTTTACGCGGTAAGCACAAAACTTCTTATACTCCTCACGTTGACACTGGCGATTACATCGTTGTGATTAATGCTGAACAAGTTCAAGTGACTGGTAAAAAATCACTTGATAAGAAATATTATCGCCATACTGGTTTCCCTGGTGGTATCCGTGAGACTAACTTCGAGAAGTTAATCGCTCACAAACCTGAAGCTGTTCTTGAAAAAGCGGTTAAAGGCATGTTACCAAAAGGTCCTCTTGGTTATGCAATGATCAAAAAAATGAAAGTGTACGCTGGTACTGAGCATCCGCATGCTGCTCAACAGCCACAAGTTTTGGACATCTAAGGGATACAGCACATGGCTACTAATTATGGTACAGGTCGCCGTAAGACCGCAACTGCACGTGTTTTCTTGTCAGCTGGTACAGGTAAACTCGTTATTAACAACCGTACTTTAGAGCAATATTTCGGTCGTGAAACTGCTCGTATGGTTGTTCGTCAACCTTTAGAACTTTTAGAAGTTACTGAAAAGTTTGACCTTTACATTACTGTTAAAGGTGGTGGTATCGGTGGTCAAGCTGGCGCGATCCGTCACGGTATTACTCGTGCGCTTATCGCTGCTGACGAAACTTTAAAACCTGTTCTACGTCAAGCTGGTTTCGTTACTCGTGATGCTCGTGAAGTTGAACGTAAGAAACTTGGTTTACGTAAAGCTCGTAAGCGTCCTCAATTCTCTAAACGTTAATTCGTTTATCGAGTTGGACAAAAAGCCTTGGATTTTTCCAAGGCTTTTTTATTATGAAAATAGAACCATAAAATGCAAACTTATAAATATAAACAAACTATCTCTTTAGAACCGTGATTTCCTAGAGCATTTTTAGTATCCTAATCGATTCACTCAACCACGTCGTCTTGTGATATGTCGGTCGAAAACACCTCTATTCAGGGGATTACCCTTTACAGTCATGCTGATGATTTCCGTTCTCACTGGATTCGTTTCTTATTAGCAGAAAAACAAATCAAATATCAATTGATCATAACTGACCATGAAGACGAAGATTTAGCCAGCTTAAATCCTTACAACCAATTACCAATGTTGGTCGAACAAAATCTTAAATTATTTTCAGCCCCTATCATTGCTGAATATTTAGATGATCGTTATCGTCAAAGTAAGCTTTATGCCGATGCTCCTATGATGCGTGCAGAACAGCGTCAGTATATCTGGAGACTTGAAAATGACTGGTTCAAATTAGCAGATGACATGTTAAAACATGCAGATTCTCTAAATCTCGAACAAAAGCAAAAAGCTCAAAAAGAACTACGTGAAACATTGATTTCACTTACTCCCCTATTTCAGCATTTTCCGTATTTCATGTCTGAGAGTTTTACAATCTTGGACTGCATGCTTGCCCCTATCTTTTTAAGATTAAATAGCATGGGCATTGATTTACCCAAACAGCACTGTCGCCCTATATTTTTGTACTGTAAACGTATCTTTGAACGGCCTTCTTTTGCTAAATCAATGACGCCTCAAGAGAAAAACCGTTACAATGAACTATTAAATATGGAATAGCGTGATATGTCTGAGCAAACTATTGATTTAACCCCTACACGTCCTTATCTTGCTCGTGCAATCTATGAATGGATTTGTGATAACCAACTGACTCCTTATCTATTAGTTGATGCGACACAACCGCATACCGACGTTCCGCAACAATTTGTTAAAGATGGTCAAATTGTTTTAAATATTGTCCCTCATGCTGTTCATCAATTGCTTATTGCCAATGAAGCCATTACTTTTTCTGCTCGTTTTGGCGGGGCGTCAAAAGATATTTATGTCCCTATTCAAGCAGTTTTAGGGATTTACGCACGTGAGAACGGACAAGGTTTATTCTTTGATCCTGAAGAATATGCCAATGTAACACCTGTAGAAAATACAGTAGAGTCAGAAGTACAAGAAGCAACTGAAACAACATCAACCAAGAAAAAACCATCGTTAAGAATTTTAGATTAAATATTAGAGGAAGAAAGCATGGCATTTGATTTAGTCCAATACTTTGCTGAGCAGATAAAAATTCAAAAGCCTCAGCTTTTAAATCAATATCCAGTTAATGAAAAAAATAAACTGATTGATGAGGTGAATATTCTTGCGCTTGGAAAACTAATTAGTTTATGGCGTCAGAATGACAATAAGATTTATCAAGAAATCAAAACCTCAGACCCACTCTATATTCAAGAAGTTGCTCGTCATTTAACAACTTCTAAACATAATCAGTCGACTTTAAAAAATTCAGAACTAGAACACAGTATTTCTGAAATTTTAACTTTGCAATTAGCAGAACTTAATCAGCTCGATGAAACAGGTGGTTTTGGGCATAACGGCTTAAAAGAATTAATTTTAGGTCAGATCGAACACTTATCAGGTCAAGCTGAAGATTGGGTTTGGTTAACAAACCACCTAAATGAATTAGTTGGTTCTAAACCTGTGGAACAAGAAGAGCTATCATTGGATACAACAATGAAGGAGTTCAATCAAATGGTTCATCAAGCCCAACCTCATCACGAAGACTTGCATATTAAAGAACAAACTACCGAGATTTCTGTACCTACATGGTCAAAGATTATTGCCCCTGTCGTTGCTTTAGCAATTTTGGGTTACTTATATTGTATTTATACGCAGCTCGTTTAGTTCAATTATTGCTATAAAGGGGAATTCATTATTTCCCCTTTTTTATTATTAAAATTGGAACATTTTATCTACAAGTATTTTATTAATATTCTATTACAATTATTTTATCCAGATTTTAAAATATATAATGTTAAACTCAGCACAGTATTAAAATTAAAACGTAAAAATAATCTTATAATATTTTCTATGGCCTGACATTTTGTGTCACTTATTTCCCAAAACAACAATTTTACTTTTTATTTAATTTATTGACTTCAAATTGAGCAAAAATATAATGAATTTCAGCTACTTTTAGGAAAAAGTAGTAAATATAATTTTAGAATCCTGAGAGATAAAAAATGGCTAAACTTTCTTTAGATAGCTTAACGACAATTGATGGTTTTATTGCTTCTGCACTTGTTGATTCAGAAAGTGGATTGTCACTTGCAACACAAGGTGGTGGGGAAATTGATTTAGAATTGGCTGCTGCTGGTAATACAGAAGTCATTCGCGCAAAGCGCAATGTAGCTAATGCATTGAAGTTAAATGATAATATTGAGGATATTTTAATTACCTTAGGTAAGGCTTACCATTTAATTCGACCTTTAGAAAGTAATAATAATTTGTTCCTTTACTTAGTACTCGACCGTAGCAAATCAAATTTGGCTATGGCTCGTCATGAGTTAAAGTCATTTGAAAAAGAGCTCGATTTCAGTTAAGTGATTTAGTTTATGCTCTTTATATTCATTATAAAGAGCATAAAAAATCATTATATCAATTTATAAAAATTTAAAATGATACTATGGATAGTCATTGCATAAATATTGCAGTTTCAGGTTTAAGCTTAAAAGTTTCAGATGAATTAAAAATATTAATCCGCAATCTAATATCAAATCAATATGGTATTAACTGGGTTAATATTTCCAGTAATCATATTGACTTATTAATCATTAACGAAAACTTTTTTGATGCAGATAATATTCAAAATATTCTTCACAAGAAAAAATTTCTTTATTTAAAAGTTACGAAAACAGCTTCAGAAAATAGAAATTCTATTTATGAACACACCTTACATCTACCAGTAGAAAAAACCGAACCTCTATTAGAATGGCTAGAGGACAATTTATTGTCCTCTTTAGATCAGAAAAACTTTGCTGTAGTTTCTGATTTATCAAATGAGTCTCCATTCATTGATAATAAATTTATAAGGAATTTGCACAGTTCAGAAAACCCTAGGCTACACATCTTTGATGATAAAGGTACTTTAGCGATTATTGATAATAGAACTCAAATTGCTTGGTTGGAGCCCTCTCGTCAAAAAACACAAACTAATATGAGCTTTAACTTTGCTTTTGCAAAAACATCTGATTTTACTAAGGTTTCTCGTAAAAAAGATTATTATGTACAAGACTGGTTATGGAATCTGATTTGGACTTCAAACAATTTTGAGAATCTAGCCTCGAAGGATAGTTATTTTAAAATTGACTATTGGCCACAACCCTATCAAAAAGAATATAGAAAAGTGAGCCTACAACTCTCTGCTTGCTTTATACAGGGAGCAAAAATTACTGATGTGGCTAACCAGCTTAACATGTCAATTGATGATGTCTTGCACTTTGTTACAGCTTGCTTAATGGCAAATAATGGAAAATTTATTTCTGCGAATAAATGTGCTTACACACCAAATTTTTATTTAGAAAATTCAAATACAGACAATCATTTTTTTAAAAATTTTATAGGGAAGATTAGACGGCGTTTTGGTCTTTAAGGGAAGTTATGATTATACAGCAATATAAAATTGTCTTTGCAGGTAGTATGGGGGCAGGTAAAACAGAAGCGATTAAATCGCTATCTGAAATTCCAATTCTGGAAACAGAAGCATTCAACACTGATGTACAGAGCCACCAGAAAACCCAGACCACTGTAGGCATTGATTATGGTGAAATTACTTTAGATGATGGAATCAAAATCGGACTCTATGGCACCCCGGGACAAAGCCGTTTTGATTTTATATGGTCGGTCATTTGTGAAGGTGCAATCGGTGTTATTTTATTATTAGATCATAATAGTTCGAACCCAATTGCTGAGCTAGAAAGCTACTTAGAAACCTTTAAAAATTACAATGATAATATTGCGATTGGTATTACTCATGTTGACGAAAATAAAGAGTCATCACTTCAACAATATCGCAATTGGATAAAAGCAAAAGGATTACCGTATCCGTTGTTTTTTATTGATGCACGTGAGGAAGAACAAATTTTAATGATGGTTGAATCATTAATTGCATCACTTGAAATTAAGGTAGGCCAAATATCTCAAGGGAATGATCATGCTTAGTATCCCAGCTCAAAAACGAACCGCTCCAACACAGTTACTACAACTTGCAAAAAATGAAGCTCATAATATTTTGATGAATACACGAGGTGTAGACTTTGTGATGATTTGCTCTTCTGATGGTTTTGAATTAGCGACCGTAAGTCATAAAAACTACCGTAACACTACAAAATTAGCAGCAGTGAGTAGCTCAATTTTGGCAATGGTCACTGCATTTTTAAAAGAGATTCAACTCACTGGTTGTAACAACATTACTTTAGATGCAGATAATGGCAAAGCTATTCTGACCGCTATTCCTGCTGTTCATCACCCGATGGTTATGGTTACGCTAAGCAATAAAGAGGTTCTTTTAGGACAACTATTATATAGTCTAAAAAAAGCAAGTCTGTTAATTGCGGAAGCTGATGGCGAATAAATCAGGACTCCTCATTTAAAATAAATACCGCTCTATATGAACGGTATTTTTATTAGATTTGAATAGTAAATAACATTTGCCTTTTTTTTACTTGCTGGCCTTGCTGGCCTAAAACCTCTTTCACTACACCATCAACATCAGCTTTAATCTGTTGCTGAATTTTCATGGCCTCAAGAACTAATAAAGTTTGGCCTTTCATTACTTGATCACCTTTATTGACCAAAATATTCACCACAGCGCCATCCATGGGCGCACGAATTTTGCCATCACCGGCTACATCGGCAACTTCTGGTGCTGTATAAGTCACATTGCGAATCAGAACATTACCATTATTCTGATCTAAATAAAGCTGCTCTCCATCCAATACGTATTGCACACGGCGGCGCACGCCATTCAACAGATAGATCAATTGTTCTGCTGTTTTTTCAACAACCTCAATACTTACGGTTTGCTCACAGAGTTGTACCGTAAACGTGTTATTTACAGATGAAAGCTGTAATTGGATACTCTGATCATCACATTTCAACCTCAAAGGTAAGGGCACGCCAAGACCTGTTTGCCATGCCCCAGTTCCTTTACTTTGGCTAAATAATGCTGCAGCAATGGCTAAGCTTTCTAAAGATAAAACCTGCTTATTTAGACTACTATCATCTTGAAAATGCTGCTGAATAAATGCGGTATTGGTATCACCGGCCACAACAACTGGATGACGCAGTAAATTGACCAAGAACTGCTTATTGCTATTTACACCCAGAAAAACACAGTCATCGACGGCACGCGCCAATAAACGAATTGCATCCTCACGGGTTTTACCGTATGCAATCACCTTCGCCACCATCGGATCATAAAATGGACTGACTTCATCAGTTGCTAACATGCCATGATCGATTCGTACATTTGGCAAATTTGCAGGCTTCCAGCGTAAGACTTGACCAGTTTGAGGCAAAAAATCCTGACGCGGGTCTTCTGCATACAAACGCACTTCAATTGCATGTCCAGTTAAGGTCAACTCATGTTGTTTTAAAGGTAACTGTTCACCATTGGCAACACGTAACTGCCATTCAACCAAGTCTAATCCTGTAATAAGTTCAGTGACCGGATGCTCTACCTGCAAACGAGTATTCATCTCCAAAAAGTAAAATGCACCCGATGCATCTAGCAAAAATTCAACTGTCCCTGCCCCCACATAAGCACATGCTTTCGCTGCTGCCACTGCAGCCTCACCCATTTGCTGGCGTAGTTCAGGCGTCATCACTGGACACGGTGCCTCTTCAACAACTTTCTGATGACGACGCTGGATCGAACAATCGCGCTCAAACAAATACACATAGTTGCCATGTGTATCGCCAAAAACCTGAATTTCGACATGGCGCGGAGCAATGACTGCTTTTTCTAAAATAAGCTCGCCTGAACCAAAGGCATTTTCAGCTTCTGAACGTGCTGTTTGTAATGCCTCAATCAATTCAGATGCTTGTTGTACCAAACGCATGCCACGACCGCCGCCACCCGCAGAAGCTTTAACCATCAAAGGAAAGCCAATTTGCTCTGCTTGTGTAGCCAAATATTCAAGGTCTTGTCGCTCATCTTCATAACCTGGCACACAAGGAACACCAGCTTTGATCATGGCAATTTTGGAGAGGCGTTTACTGCCCATTAACTCAATTGCTGAAGCGGTTGGCCCAATAAAGGTAATCTGATTGTCGATACACGCCTGAGCAAATTCAGTATTTTCCGACAAAAAGCCATAACCGGGGTGAACTGCATCCGCCCCTGTTTTTTTGCAAGCTTCAATAATTTTAGCGATAGAGAGATAAGACTCCGATACTTTTGAAGCACCGATATAAACAGCTTCATCCGCCTCTTGCACATGGCGAGCATGACGGTCAGCATCGGAATAAACTGCGACAGTCTGATAGCCCATGGCTTTGGCTGTCTGCATAACTCGAACTGCAATTTCACCACGATTGGCAACCAGTACTTTTGAAAATTTCATTATTTTTATCCTTATCGCTTATGACTCATCGGCCCAATTTGGCAATCGTTTCTGGATAAAAGCCATCGTTCCCTCTTGTCCTTCAGCACCACCAACCGTTTGAGCGAACTGCTGTGCAGCATCATTAAGCAATTCATTTAAATTTTCATTGAGCATTCGATGTAACAATGCTTTAGTTACACGCGAAGCCTCTGGTGCTGCTCGTTTAATGTGCTGAATGGTTTCCTGTAAAGCTTGTTCAAGTTCGATTTCATTATGTGCAATTTGATGAACCACACCAACACTCAGTGCAGTATGTCCTTCAAAACGCATACCGAGTAAAGCAAGTCGGCGTGCCTGAGTCAGGCCAATACGTTTCACCACAAAAGGAGCAATTTGCGCAGGAATCACCCCAAGCCCTGTTTCAGGTAAACCAAACTGAGTATTGTCACGGCTAATCGCAACATCTGAAACACAAGCCAGACCAAAACCACCACCTAACACCGCACCCTCTAAAATCACCACAACAGTCTGCGGTGCAGCTTCGACTTGCTCAAGCATGGCGCCAAAACGACGATTAAAATCCACATAAGGTTGTAAGCTACCAACATTGGCTGCTTCAACACGCAAAGCCGCCATGTCTTTAATGTCACCACCTGCACAAAAAGACCCGCCTTCACCACGGATAATCACTGCACGAATTGAAAGGTCATCACGAATGGCAGTAAAAACTTGTTGAATGGCATTCACCATATTCAAGTTCATGGCATTGCGGCTCTCCGGTCGATTTAACCAGAGATATAAAATACTGCCGTCTTGTTCCAATTGAATGCTGTCATCAATATCTATAGCTTGTAGAGAAGTCGAAAGTGTCATGGCTGATTCCTTATTTTTGTTTTTTTGGCAAGATATCCATAAGTTTGCAGATAATCCCCAACATAATCTCATCTGCCCCACCACCAATAGATCCTAAGCGACCATCACGGTACAACTGTGATGCAGGGTTATCCCACATAAAGCCATTGCCGCCCCAATATTGCAAACAGCTATCAGCAACTTCACGAGTTAAACGTCCTGCTTTGAGTTTTGCCATAGAAGCCAGCTTGGTTACATCTTCACCCGCAATGTGCTGTTCACACGCTTGGTAGGTTAATGCTTTAAGCGCTTCCACTTCGGTCATAAGTTCAGCAAAACGGAAATGAATATATTGGTTATTAATGAGTGGCTGACCAAAAGTGGTACGCTCTTTGGTGTAGTCGATGGTCTTTTGGATTAAATTTTCCAACCCGCCAATGGCATTGGCACAAGCCCATAGGCGCTCTTCCTGAAATTGCATCATCTGCATCATAAAGCCCATACCTTCAACACCCACCAGATTACGCTGAGGTACACGGACATTGTCCAAATAAACTTGAGCGGTCGTTGTTGAACGCATACCTAATTTATTCAGCGGTTCTGAAAAACTAATCCCTTTAGTGTTTGCTGGTACAATAATCATCGACTTATTAACGTGAGGTTTATCATCAGATGTGTTGGCTAAAAGACAAAAGAAATCAGCCTGCAAGGAGTTGGTAATCCACATTTTGCTGCCATTAATGACATAGTCATCGCCCTCCTTTTTAGCAGTTGTTTTAATGGCTGCCACATCCGAACCGGCATGCACTTCCGATACCGCAATTGAGGCAACATATTCTCCAGCAATGGCTGGCGTTAAAAACTCATCACGTAATTCTTTGCTGCCAAAACGCGCCAAAGCAGGTGTTGCCATATCCGTTTGTACACCAATAGCTAAAGGCACACCACCACACGCTGCACGACCAATTTCTTCGGCAACCACAAGGTTATAAGAATAGTCTAGAGCCAAACCGCCATTTTCTTCAGGCTTACAAATCCCTAATAAGCCGAGATCGCCCATCTTTTTAAATACATTATGAATTGGGAATTGCCCTGCTTCTTCCCATTCCGGAATATGTGGATTCAGCTCATTTTGAACAAATTGATGTGCTGTGCGACGTAATGCTTCATGTTCAGCAGTAAATTTCATTGTGTTATTCCTATTAATTTTTTTAATTGCGGTAAAGGTTGATTAAAAACGGGACACACCAAAACGGGTTGGATTTAGCTCTCGTTGCTGTGCTTCATAAATTGTCTGTAAAAGGAAAATTAATAATTTTCGGGTATCTCGCGGATCGATAATGCCATCATCATGTAACATGGCCGTATTAAAAAGCGCGGTAGATTGCTGCTCCAATTTCATCGCAGTGCTTTGCTCAAGAAAATCGAGCATTTGCGGATTCGGTTCCTGACCAGAAGCTTTTTGTTTTCCTTCTGCCACAATGCGTAGCACCTTTCCAGCCTGTGCAGATCCCATGACAGCAACATGCGAATTTGGCCAAGCAAAGATAAAATCTGGCGATAAGCTCCGACCACACATCGCGTAGTTACCTGCACCATATGAGCCTGCCACAACAATAGAAATTTTAGGTACGGTACAATTCGCAACAGCTTGAATCAGTTTCGAGCCATGCTTGATAATGCCATTTTGTTCAGCATCGGTTCCCACCATAAAACCTGTGGTGTTATGCAAGAACAATAATGGACGTTTAGTCTGCTCACACAGGTGTATAAACTGAGCTGCTTTCGCCGCTCCTTGAGGCGTAATCGGACCATTATTGGTAATAATACCAATATGCAAACCACCAATTTTTGCCCAACCACATACCGTTAAATCATCATATTCCTGTTTAAATTCTAGAAAATCTGAATCATCAATAATGCGCGCAACCACTTCTTTCATGTTAAATGGTTGTTTGGGGTCGTTTGGAATCACACCCAACAGTTCCTCGGTATCATAACGAGGTTCTTTATATGTCGTTTCAACTGATTTGATTTGTTCTTTCCAGTTCAGATGTTCAAAAATTTCACGTGCAAGTCGAATACCATCAGCATCATTTTCAGCCAAATATTCTGCTGTTCCAGCGACCTGCGCATGCATTTCTGCACCGCCCAATTCCTCCGCTGTAGCCACTTCACCCGTGGCAGCCAGAAGTAACGGGGGGCCTGCAAGAAGCATTTCGGTTTGTTTGCGTACAGCAATGACATAATCCGAAAGACCTGGTTGATAAGCTCCTCCTGCCGTTGCATTCCCATGTACCACTGCAAGTTGTGGAATACCTGCCGCAGATAAACGTGCTTGATTGGCAAAGGTCATACCGCCATATGTAAATACTTCAGCTGCATAATTTAAGTTGGCACCGCCACTTTCGGTCAGCGTAATCAGCGGGAGTTTTTGTTCCAAAGCAATTTTTTGCAAACGCAGTGTTTTCTGTACACCCATAGGAGACATGGTCCCACCTTTAATTGCACTATTACTTGCTGAGACCAAACAGCGCACATCACTGACAAAACCAATGCCGGCAATTACGCCACCACCAGCTTCCGAACCATCTTTATCATCATGCATGTTGTAGCCAACCAAACCGCATAGTTCGATAAAAGGAGAATCTGCATCGAGTAATAACCGTACACGCTCATGCGGCAAAATCTTGCCTTTCTTGTCAAACTTCGCTCTGGCAGCATAAGACTTATCAATGCTTTTTTGTTGAATTGCACGGACTTCACTCAGCTGAGCAAGCAGTGCCTCTTTATTCTTTTGATACTGTTCACTACCAACAGTAATTTCGGATTGAAGAATGGTCATTTTTATTCCTCACTCCAAACCTGAATTATTGTTGTGCTCGACGTTTTCAGTTTTATCTTTTTTAAAAATTTCAGGAATAAACGCGCGATGGAAACCATTATAAGACTGACTATTTGTCGCTTCGGCTAGTGGATACATGCGTGTCCCTTGCGATGCAGCACCATCAATACGCAAAGTTACACCGGACACAAAAGCTGCGGCATCAGAGAGTAAATAACAAATTGCCGATGAAACTTCAGACTCTGTTCCCATACGTTTTAATGGTACATTGCCAGCAAGACTTGGAATAATCACTTTGGCAAAATCACCGCTATAATTATCCATCCCTGATGACACAATCCACCCCGGTGCAACAGCATTTACTCGAACGCCCGATTTACCCCATTCAACCGATGCTGTTTTAGTAAGGTTATCCACCCCTGAACGTGCTGCACCCGAGTGCCCCATTCCCGGCATACCACCCCACATATCGGCAGTCATATTGACAATACTGCCGCCATGTTTTGCCATCCATTGGTTATAAGCTTCACGCATCAGGTAAAATGTTGAGTGCAAGTTATTACGTATAACGGCATCAAAACCATTAGCAGAAATACTTTCCAAGGCAGATGGAAACTGACCGCCCGCATTGTTCACCAAACCATCCAATCTACCGAATTTTTCAATCACCTCGGCAATCATATTTTTGACTTGTTCTTCTTCACGGTTATCACAGACGATAGAATGGACTAAACCGCCATCTTCTATAATTTCTTGGCTCACCTTTTCCAGTTTTTCAATTTTGCGGCCTGTAATCACCACTTGCGCACCCAAAGCGGCAAGCTCATGTGCCGTACAACGGCCTATTCCAGAGCCGCCACCCGTCACGATCACCACTTTATTAGCAAAAGCATCAGGTCTAAAAATTGATTGATAACTCATCTTTATTTCATCCATTCATTTTATTTTTCTAAAAGATTTGCCGGAACTTTGACAGGCATATCCAATAACTGTTGGGCAAAGGCTTTGCCTTGCGGATCGATACGTAAGCTTGCAACACCACCACCACCTAAGGCATTTTCCAGCATAAAATTCAGCGCATTTAAACCCGGTAACTCATAACGAATTACGCGTCCTTTCTCTGCATCCAAAACATGTTGCATATAGCTTGCAACAGCCTGTTCAGTCAGTGCTGCACGAATCCACGGTAAATAGTCTGCTTTACGTGCAATCACCCCGATGTTGCTATGATTGCCTTTATCACCACTGCGAGCATGCGCAATTTCAATCAAAGGAACTTCAATTTCATTTCCTTGATACATTGCACTTTCACCAGTTGCTAAAGTATTGATTTGTTGTGTAGATATGCTCTGAGGAATTTCAACAGCGTGGCGTTGGCCATCAAGATCAATTTCAACATGGACCTGATTTTTATCAATTAAAAATGAAAATAATTTAACAACTGGCGATGCTTTTGGACGACCACCCACAATCCCAGCCAAGGCTGGAGCCATACCGGTAGAGGCCTGCGCAATTTCTGATGCAAAGAACATACAAGCTTCTTTAAACATGTGCTTCACAGCTATTTTGACCACAACTTCACGGCTATTTAAAGCCTGGGCATGGTCACCATAGGTACTTTCAATACCTAAAATTTCAACAGACTTTTCACTAAATGGCGGCACTGAGCGCATTGCTAAAACACGTTCGCACTTAGTCAAAATCGCATCAGCAATGACTTGTGCTTTTTGTGGTGCCTCACGTCCTGCAATGAGGAAACTCACTAAAACCCGATAACCATCAAGATAGGTCGCGCTGACTTTATATTGTGTAGTTGGTGCTTGCCCTTTTGCACCCGTCACACGAACTCGGTGCTCCCCGACTTGCTCTAAATGCACGTGGCTGAAATCAGCAATTACATCGGGTAGTAAATATGCTTGAGGATTGCCAATTTCATAAACAATTTGCTCAGCAACCGTAGCAGCTGAAACCAGACCACCAGTCCCCTGTGGTTTGGTTACAACAAATGAACCATCTTCACTCACTTCAACCACTGGAAAACCCATATTGTCAAAGCCTTGTACCAAATGCCAATCGGTGAAATTGCCGCCTGTACATTGGGCACCGCACTCAATCACATGCCCTGCCAACGAACCTTGTGCCAATTTGCCATAGTCATCTAAAGACCATTTATACTCATATAACAAAGGTGCAAGCACCACAGCCGAATCGACGACACGGCCCGTAATCACAATATCTGCCCCCAAATCCAAAGCATCACGAATAGCCACTGCTCCAAGATAGGCATTACTGCTCGCTACTTGTTCGGGTAAAGGTTCATCACTAAACATTTCCTGAATATTTCGCTGCTTAAGCTGCTCATGTTTTGGTAAAAGATCATCACCTAAAACCACAGCAATTTTCAGGTCTAAGCCATACTCTTTAATAATTTTTTGCAAGGCATCGCGGCAAGCCAATGGATTAACACCACCAGCATTACTAATCACCTTAATCTTTTTTTCTGCAATTTTTTTAAGTAGAGGTGCCATCACCCGACTGACAAAATCCAAAGCATAACCATGCTTTGGCTCGACCATCATCGCTTTTGCCATAATCGACATGGTGATTTCTGACAAATAATCAAAGACTAAGTAATTAATATCGGCTAAATGCACCAATTGGAAAGCCGCAGTGTTGGTGTCCCCCCAAAAACCTGAGGCACAACCTATTTTTACGACACGCCCATCATCCTGCTGATTACTTGTCATTTCATTTCTCATTATTCTGTATAAAAATTACGCTCAACCATACCAAGCAAGCGCTTGGTTTGTAAAGTGCAAAATGTTATTGTAGTAATGACTAAAACTTCCAAACTCAATCATGTTTAGAAATGTACTGAGATTTGGTGAATATTTCGATTCATATTTTTTACAGGTTCACGTTTTCGTATGATTGCTACCTCAATTGAACAGATTCCCAATATCTCCTGTTTTGATGACAGCCCGCGTGGACGTCTACTACAAGGTGCTGCATACCTATTTCATAAACAAGGTTATGACAAAACTACAGTTCGTGAACTCGCTCAATTCATTGGTATTCAATCTGGCAGCTTGTTCCACCACTTCAAAAGTAAAGATGACATCCTTGCTCATGTAATGGAACAAACCATCATTTATAATCTTGCCCGTTTAACAGATGCCGCTACACAGACAAAAGATCCAGAACAACAATTGCGTGCTCTTATTAAAGCCGAACTCATCTCAATTACAGGAGATACTGGTGCAGCCATGGCCGTCTTGGTATACGAATGGTTTGCGCTGTCCAAAGAAAAACAGGATTACCTTTTAAAAATGCGTAATGAATATGAGCAAATCTGGCTCGACATCATCGAAAAGTTACGCGCACAAGGTAAAGTCAAACATGATGCATTTATTTGGCGACGTTTGATTGGCGGTGCGATTTCATGGACTGTGACGTGGTATAAATCCGAAGGGAAAGTCAAAATTGATGAATTGACTGAAATGGTCTGGGAGATGGCATTAAAATGAGTTTAGTCTATTTGCGTAAACCCAAGAAAATTGACCTTGTAGAGATTCAAGCAGCCTATGAACGTAGTGTTCAATTACACCAACCTTGGACATATCCACCAGCCGACTTTCAAATATATCTAGAACAAGAGCACCGCTATTTTGTCTGCTTAACTCAAGATCACAGTATTGTAGGAACTTTTAATATCTCTAATATCATTAGAGGTCATTTCTATTCAGCTTACTTGGGTTATGAAGCATTCCACCCCTATCAAGGTCGTGGCTACATGAAACGAGGGCTAAAGTTATTGCTCAAAGAGGCCTTTGAAAAACTAAACTTGCATCGGCTTGAAGCGAATATACAACCTGACAACATCGCGTCAATTCAACTGGTTGCCAATGCCGGTTTCATAAAAGAAGGCTTTTCTCGCCAATATCTTCGTGTTGGCGGAAAAACTTGGAAAGATCATGAGAGATGGGCAATTTTAAACGAACAATGGGTTGATCCGTTACAACTAATACTCGAAGAAGATTAGGCAGTACAAAACCACCTAATCCATAATATCAGTAACCGAGCTGCTTACTAATCAAATCTTTCATAATTTCTTCAGCACCGCCACCAATCATATTCACCTTCACTTCACGGTAAATACGCTCAGATTTTGTCCCACGCATAAAGCCCATACCACCTAAAGTTTGCACGGCAGCATCAGCACAAAATTGCATAGTGCGAGTAGCAACATTTTTAAGCATTGAAATTTGTGCCACCAACTCAGGCCCTTGTAACTTCGGCTGAGTCATTTTCCATGCAGTTTCTTCAAGTAATGCCCGTATTGAGGTCAATTGTGTTGCCATATCCACCAATTTATGACGCACTACTTGATGATCAATCAATCGCTTACCAAAGGTCTTGCGCTGCTGTGCCCAATCCAAAGCTTCTTCATAACACACCAATGCATAGCCATAAGCCACTACACCTAAGAAAAACCGCTCCATATTAAAGTTATTCATAATCACTTTAAAACCGGCATTTTCTTTACCCAGTAAATTTGATGCAGGGACTCGTACTTGATCAAAATACAAATGTGCTGTATCTGAAGCCCACCACCCCATTTTCTTTAAAGGTGTCTTAGTAATTCCCTCACTGTGCGCATCAACTAGCAACATTGAGATACCTTCAGCACCCATTTTTGTCGGATCTGTTCGTACTGCAACTGTATAGTAGTCTGCACGAATCCCCGATGTAATAAAGGTCTTCTCACCAGAAACAATATAATAATCACCGTCTCTGACAGCCTTGGTCTGTAATGCAGCGACGTCTGACCCTCCGCCCGGTTCTGTAATCGCCAATGCTGAAATCTTTTCACCAGAAATAATACCTGGCAGGACTCTAGCCTTTAACTCCTCACTTCCAAAATGCTGAATCGGTGGTGCCCCAATTGTGTGTACCATGAGTGAAATATGTACTCCACCCGAACCAGCTTTTGCCATTTCTACACCAGCCAGTAATGAATAAAATGGATCTGCATCAGGAATACCGCCATATTCCTCAGAAAAACCTAAGCCTAATAGACCAATTTCAGCAGCCTTTTTATATAGATCTCTTGGGAAAGTCTCTGCCTCATCCCATTCATTAACAAAAGGAGCCATTTCTTTTTGTACAAAACGACGAACATTATCAGCAAAAGCAATATGTTGTTCATTATAGTAAATTGGGTTTAATTGCATTTCTACAGATGTCCTGATGTTTTTATTTAATTCCAGAACATATCTTGTCATGTTTGCCATCAATCAAAAGTTGCAAGAATCTCCATTTTCTTGGCATAAAACATCAAAGCCTCTTCTTTTTATTCAAATACAATGCAATGCCTATACTCTTAAGCAACAACGAAAACCACGGGCAGCATAATAAGACTGCGCTCCATTATGATAAATAAAGACACGGCCATATCGACGATCAGCAAAAAGTGCTCCATCTAGTTTACGAATCTCATTTGGGGTTTTGAGCCAACTTGATGTTTTAAGATCAAACTCTTCAATTTCTTGTAATTGGTAATATTGCTCTTCTGTTAAAAGCTCAACTCCCATTTCCTTAGCTACATCTATTGCGCTATTTTTTGGAGGATGATCTTTTCTAGATTCTAGGGCCTCGCGATCATAGCAAAGGCTTCTACGACCTTTAGGTGTCTCAAGAGAGCAATCTACAAATAAATATTCATCTTTCTGCTGATCATAAGCAATAACATCAGGCTCTCCTCCTGTATTTTCCATTTCCAGCAATGATCGCAATTTATCAGGATCTTTAATTAGTTTATTTTGCACATCCAACCAATTCATTTCTTGATGACGATGTGTGTTCTTTGCAAATCTATTTTTTAATAGTTCAATTAAAACCTCTATTTGTTCTGGAGATAACTGGTTTTTAGTTGTCATGGATAAGTCCTTATATTTCTTAAACTTAACATCCTCAAAATAATAGATTTTCTTTCTTTAATATCTAGCTCTTCTCTGCCTAGAACATTAATTACAGAGATAGAACTAAATTCAATATCTCTACATTAGGTTCCATAATTAAGATAATCAATAATCTTTTACTATATATTTAATTCCAAAAGTGTCCACAACGCTTACATCTATTACCATTTCTAAAAGAAAATAAAGGTAGGCCGAAAAACATAAACGCTAAAAAGGCAGATTTTTTTCCTTTATTATTAACTTCTATATCCGAGCTTCCACACTTAGGGCAATATTCTTGATTCTCCCCGAACTTTTGTTCAAGCTCGTCACTAAAGTCTTTTTCAAGAAATGACTTTGCTTCATCAACATAGTTCTCTGGAACTAACAAACGAACCCCACCTAAAGCATTAGAATAAAACCAATCCATATTAATTGTATGCTCATTTTCAATATAAACAGGAATTCCAAATGCTTCTAGTTGAGTCTTTGCAATTTGTGCCTCATAAGGAAACGAGAAAGTTTTAACTACGGTCCATTGCATATTAAATTTCTAATTAGTTAAATAATTTTAGAGTAGCTTTATTTCTTTATAATTTGAATTAATTTTAATATTTAAAGAAT
>NZ_JBWZNA010000030.1:0-30287 GCF_056725885.1 Acinetobacter sp. GRABPA_MV_2 | reverse complement strand
TTGCACTTTTAGCAGGTGTAATTCCATCAGAAATTTGCAAATGGTATTTAGCAGTCTATGTAGATGCTTATGAATGGGTCGAATTACCGAATACTTTAGGCATGGCAATGTATGCAGATGGCGGCATCATGGCAAGTAAACCCTATGCTGCATCAGGTAATTACGTACATAAAATGTCAAATTATTGTCAGCACTGTACCTATAACGTCAAAACAAAAACTGAGTCTGACAGTTGTCCATTTAACAGTTTATATTGGTATTTTATGAGCCGACATGAGGCCATATTTCGTCAGAATCCCAGAATGGCTATGGTCTATAAAAACCTTGATCGTATGAAAGATAAAGCTTCTGTCATGCAGCATGCCAAGTTACTTATTCATCAACTTGATGAGCTTTAAGATCATGAAAAAACAACATTTACCCCAGAAAATATGTGCCTATTGTCAACGTCCTTTTGACTGGCGAAAAAAATGGGAACGTTGCTGGGAAGAAGTAAAATATTGCTCTGAAAGATGTAAAAGACAAGCCCGATCAACTAAGTAGATATTTCACTCGATTGTTTTAACTGATTCAACACTACTCTTAATTGTTGAATCAGCTGGATTTCAATTGATTATATCTGATGATGTTAAGCATATTTATACTGACGAGAGCAGTAAGCTCGTTCAACGTCTGGTGAACGTAATTGTTGATGCTTAGTTTTACGCCCTGCCATACGTTTACGCCAAAGTTTAAAACTATTGGTTTTTAGGTTGTATCTCATTAAACGAATAACTTCGCTTTCGCTTAAGCCATACTCTCGCTCAATTGCTTCAAATGGAGTGCGATCTTCCCATGCCATTTCAATAATTCTAGATAAGTCCTGTTCATCAATTTTTTTCATGTTGTGCCCTTTTGATTTATAGGTAGCCAAATCTGATTCTTAACAAACAACTGTTTAGAAATAACTATATCTATCCAATTGCTCGCCTTAAATCTTTTCGTGTTTTACTTAAGATCATAGAAAGACAAACATGAAGTTTTTGTGATTTTTTAGCTTTATAAACTCTATTTTTCTATAAAGCATAAGCGAGTATGCAACTGTTGAATCGTAAAGCTTTATTTTTATTAGCCACTATGGCAGAGGTTTTAATACTTAAAATGTAAAAAAAGCCATTGCCTTCGCAATAGCTTTTTTGTTTATAATCATAAAATTATGCGCCCTTAGCTTAACTGGATAGAGCAGTTGCCTCCTAAGCGACCGACGTGGGTTCGAGTCCCTCAGGGCGCACATACTTAATACGTTAATCCTTCACTTCAGCCAACAATGTTTCAGCTGCAAGTTTGCCTAAATTATTAGAAGCAAGCGGACTATCACCAGTTAGCAATTTACGGTCTCTATGACATTGACCTGTAATACCCTTATTTAAAATTTCCACACCAAGTTTTTCAAGGTTTTCACCCACTAGCCAAGGTAAAGCTCCAGGCATATAACCAATATCAATATTTGCTCCCTTATCTAAGGAATCAGGGAATACACAAATTTGATAGCCTTTAAAAATATAGTTTTCTGGTTGTTCATCTACTGCCGCAGCAAGTAATGAAGCTGGACCATGGCATAATGTAATAATAAATTTATCTTGTTCAACCGCCCATTTAAGAACTTTTTTCACCTCAAGGCTATGTGGAATTTTAGCTAATACGCCATGCCCACCCGGAATAAATACAGCCGCATATGGTGAGTTTTCACCGACTGCATTTTCTAAAATGTCAGCTAGTTTTAGCGGATTTTTTAATTTATCTGCATATTTCTGAAAGGTGTCTAACACCACTTGTTCTTGCTTTGGCATTGCCCACATTTCAAGTTTGGCTGGATTTCCTGAAAGTGTCGCAATATCAATTTCGAAGCCAGCATTATCTAAATGAAACATCGGTAAAAGCATTTCTACAGGATGGTTACCTGTTGAGAAGAACTTACCGTTTTGCATCTGGATATAACGCTCATCAGTTGCAATCATTAAAACTTTTTTATTGCCTGCATAGGGAGTTGAATAAGTCGTGCCATCGTAATCTGTTTTAGGAGCAGTATATTGGCTTAGGGAATAAGGTGATGGGAAAAAGGCATTATCTTCAGCCAAATCTGGAGTAGGATTTTTATCATCAATATTTGCGGTATTCATTGTTACTATCCTTTTTCATCAGTATGGAAAGAAATAATAAGGTAAGAACCAATTGTTATTTCTTACTCAATTTATAGGTGAAGTTATAGAACTGGTGCAATCTGCCAATAGAATTTGGCAATTTTTATAGTGAAATAGGCAGAATCTAGAATTATAAAATTCAGTTTAGGCGAACCTGTCGTTCACCTAAACTTCAATGATTATAGCGTTACACATTCATTTCTAAAACGATCTTTCCAATATGATCACCTTGCTCCATACATGCATGAGCACTTTGTACATCTGAAAAAGCATACGTTTTATAGATTTGTGGTAAACACTTACCTTGTGCCAATAATGGCCACACATGCTCATGCAAAGATTGGGCAATTTGTGCTTTTTCTTGGCTATTACGTGCTCGCATCGTTGAACCCGTAATTGTGGCACGTTTTAAAATCAGTTTTTGTAAATCAAATTCTTTTGCGATTCGTCCACCCATAAAACCAATAATGACCAATCGGCCATCACGTTTTAATAGATTTAGGTTTTTCGTGAAATAAGAACCACCTACAATATCTAAAATGACATCAACACCTTGATCTTGAGTATGCTTCAAAACTTCCTGCTCAAAATCTTGGGTTTTATAGTTAATTGCTGTGGTGAAACTAGAGAGTGCTTCAACTTTATCTTCACTACCAACCGTAGCAAAAGTTTTAATCCCTAAAGCTTGGCAAATCGCTAAAGCTGTGGTTCCAATACCACTTGCCCCGCCATGTATTAGTGCGGTTTCATCTTTCTTTAAACGGCCAATATCAAAAAGATTTGCCCAAACCGTAAAAAATGTTTCCGGAATCGCAGCAGCTTGTGTAAAAGATAAATTTTCAGGAATTGGTAATACTTGAGTGGCCGTTACCGCACAATATTCTGCATAACCGCCGCCATTTGTTAGCGCACAAACTTTATCACCAACTTTGAATTGATCCACTTGGTCACCTACAGCGACCACAACACCAGCGACTTCAAGTCCCGGTATTTGAGTAACACCTTTAGGCATTGGATATAATCCCATACGCTGCAAAACGTCAGGACGGTTAATTCCAGCAGCCTTTACCTCAATCAAGACTTCATCTGCCTGAGGTGCTGGAAGACTAGCATCTTGAACTTTTAGAACCTCAGGTCCACCAGAAGCCGTAATTTCAATAATTTTCATGGTTGTTGGAAGGGTCATAAAATGCTCCATGTTTGATTTATATTTCAAAATTACTAATCTACGTTAAATAATTGAGGACTTGGGTGGAACGCCAAACAGTCGTTTAAATTCTCGGCTAAATTGTGAAGCACTGACATAACCCACTTCATAGGCTGCTTCTGCGACTCCCATTTTATTGTTCATGATCAACTCACGTGCTTTATGTAACCGAGTAATTTTGATGTACTGTAAGGGAGAATAATTCGTCACCTTTTTAAAAGTCTGATGAAAAAGCGATATGCTCATGCCCGCTTGTTTCGCCAAATCTTGAACCGTTAAGTTATGATAATAATCACGCTGAATAATTTCACAAATGGTGTAAATCACACCATTGCGGCTTACCATAGCCGATAAACTCTCGACTAGATTGCCTCCTGAAGCCTGCACCACACGATAAACCAATTCTCTTTTAACTTGCTCACCCAATATAAAAGTATCTTGTTTAGAACGAAGTAAATTGAGTAATCGTAGAGCAACCTCCGAAATAGTCACATTCATGTCAATCACTCTAAGCCCACAGCTTAATTTTAAATCTTCTGAATGAGCATCTTCAGTAACCACTTGTTGCTGTTTATCCATTTTAGTAATGAGATCAGCCATCATTTGTGGTTCAAATTTTATGGCTATCGCCAGCATTGGTTCATTATTTTCAACAACAGTATCGCAATCAAACGGTATAGCAATAGAGATAAATAAGCACTGCCCTTGTTTAAATGGAAAGATTTCTTTACCAATATACCCTCGCTTTAATCCCTGTATCACTAAAACAATTGAAGGCTCTTGCAGCACAGCAATAGGTGGTGTGGAATGATCTACACGCATTAAAGTGATATTAGAAATAAAAGTAGGATAGAGGCCTTCTGCTGGAGCCAAGTGCAAAAAAGCATCGACCAAATGTTCTGTAAGATGATTTTGCGGCATAGTTTTATTGTGAGAGGTAATCTAATAATCAATATAACAATGAACCCAAAATGAAAACATCTGTCTTACGTTTACTTTGTATAAATAGGCAATTCAAATCAATTTTTAGGCATAAAAAAACCTAGAGCATTCTAGGTTTTTTCACTTTATCAGGCTATTTAAGCCGATAAATTAAAGAACATGGCTGCAATTAAAATAATTACACCGAGGACAATTCGGTACCAAGCAAATACACGTAAAGTGTGACGTTCTACAAACAGTACCAATGCTTTTACAACAAACAGCGCAGCAATAAAAGCAGCAACGAAACCTACGCCAATATTAACCATATTGTCTGAGGTGAGTACGTCAGCATTTTTAATCAAGTCAAAAGTCGCAGCGCCCAACATGGTTGGCATAGCAAGGAAGAAAGAGAATTCTGTAGCAGCTTTACGTGATAAGCCCGCAAACATTCCACCTACGATTGTTGCGCCTGAACGTGAAGTTCCTGGAATCATCGCCACACACTGAGCAAGACCCACTAAAAGCGCTTGCTTAAAAGTAATTTTAGTTGCATCGAGTGTCTTATGTTCAAATTGTCTAGATTCAACCCAGAAAATGATCAGGGCACCGACAATTAAGGCAATCGCAACCACAATTGGGCTAAATAGAACACTTTTAATAAAGTCGACAGCTAGAACACCAATAATGACTGCTGGAAAGAATGCAATAAGCACACTAATCGCAAAATGACGTGACTCCACATCACCACTAAAGAATCCCTTAATCAAGTTAATTATTTTTTGTCGGTATAACCAGCACACTGCCAAAATAGCACCTAACTGGATTACGACCTCAAATACACGACCGCCGTCTGAGTGGAAATCGATAATATGACCAAATAAAATTAAATGACCTGTACTCGAGATTGGTAAAAATTCAGTTAAGCCTTCGACAAAGCCTAAAAACAGTGCTTTTATAACTTCAAAATTTTCCATAACTTGCTCAAAGAAAGTTAATCATTAGAACGACCTAAAATTTGTTTAATCGCAATTGGTAAGTCTCAAATTAGACTTATCACATGTCCAATATCAGATCATTTCTAACGTTTGTGGTTATTGCCCCTAGTTAAAGGCAGTTTATTTAAAGTGCGATAATGTATCACATCATGATGACAAACTTGGGTTAACTATCGTAAAAAGATAAAACTTGGTTAAGAACTGCCAAGGTTTTTCTTTTTATAGACAAAGCTTTTTACCTTTACTTACTCTACAAAATGATCTTAAAAAGTCCTTAAAAAAACATGATATTATTCTGAACAAATGCAGCTCATATCAAAAATTCTATCTGAATGAAAAATACCAAAATTAATGCACGCCATCTCATTATCGATTTATTTCTTTCCTCGGCCTACCCTCAACTCACCATTAAACAAATATTAATTGCCGCTAAACTTTTTAATATGAGTGACAATGGTATTCGTGTTGCGACAACTCGGCTATTAAATGAAGGCATGATAGAAAGCGTAGAACGCGGCATTTATCAACTTTCACCATCAACCAAAGAATGGGCAAAAGTCATTTTGAATCGTAAAAATGGCATTAAGCAGACTAAAGAATGGCAACATCAATATCTGGCAGTCTTCACTGGAACTTTAGGTCGTATTGATCGGACCGCTTTAAAAAAAAGAGAACGCACTTTAAGTCAATTTGGTTTTAGAGAACTCGAAACTGGCATTTATATACGTCCAGATAATTTAGCGTATAGCTTTGAAAAAACATGTGAAGAGCTTATTTTAGCGGGGCTTGAAAATGAAGCTAAAATTTCTATTATTCAAAAATTTGACTCAAAAACAGTTTCGTTAATTCCTTCTTTGTGGGATACCCAACAACTTGAAAAAAACTATGAGATGTATAGTCAAGATATTCAAGAATGGCTTTTGAATTATAAAAATTTATCCTTAAATGAGGCCGCTACCCAAGCTTTGTTATTAGGCCGTGAAACAATTACCTTACTCATGAATGATCCTCTACTACCCTCTCCATTTGTTAACGAGTATGCCCGCAATCAGTTTGCTCAAAATGTACAACAGCTCGATTCGATTGGACAAAAGCTATGGCAGAAACTTTATGAAAATGAATTAGCCCACTAACGGGCGATTTATTTTTTTACAAACAAATATTTCACTTTTTAAAATTTTATAATTATATTTGTAATATTGAATATAAATACCAAAAATTTGTTTTGGGAGAATAAAAATGAATGCACAAGTGAGTGTGACCGATCTATTTAGCAGAGAAGAAATACAGGAACTAACACAACCCTCAGATATATACGGTGCTTGGGCTGTTGCTAGTACGTGGGCCGTTATTGGCGGAACATTTGCTAGCTTAATCATGATGTGGGATTACTTACCTAGCTGGGGAAAATTACTTGCTTGTATGCTAGCTTTAGCTATATTGGCAGGTCGCCAGTTATGCCTAGCAATTTTGATGCATGATGCATCTCATAAGAGCTTATTCAAAAATAAAAAAATAAATGACTTTGTAGGCGAATGGCTATGCGCCCGTCCAATCTGGAATGATCTACAAAAATATCGCGTACATCATGTTCGTCATCATGCAAAAACCTCTACTCCAGATGACCCCGATCTTTCGTTAGTTTCTGGTTTCCCTGTAAGTAAGAAATCGCTTACTCGTAAATTTTTACGCGACTTAACAGGTATGACAGGATTAAAGTTTAGCTTTGGTCGAGTGTTAATGGATCTAGATCTAATGAAATGGACCGTTGCAAATGATCAGGTTTGGCTAGATCGAGGTAATAAAAAGCTCGTTGACTATACCAAAAGTCTTATAAAAAACAGTAGTGGTGCCATTGCAACCAATGTAGCTCTTTATGGTGTTTTAAAAGCTTTTGGTCAACAACGGTTTTATTGGTTATGGCCCCTAGCTTATTTAACACCGTTTCCATTATTTTTAAGAATTCGCTCAATGGCCGAACATGCAGGTATGCAAACGAGTAATACAGCTTTAACCAATACACGAACAACACGTGCAGGTTGGATTGCTAGAAGTTTTGTGGCGCCTATTCATGTCAATTACCATATGGAACATCATTTAATGGCTTCGGTGCCCTACTTCAAATTGCCGCGTATGCATCGTTTATTGAGAGAGCGTGGCCATGTGCCGGCACCACCTAGCTATTTTAAAGTGATTGAATCACTCTCATCTAAGCCAGAACAATCTACTTAATTAATTCATATGATAAATGAAAGGCCATGAAGTTAAATTTATGGCCCTTTAATTTTAATCCGCTATTTTATGCTGGGTTTGGAAATATTTAGGCGTCATCCCCATCCAGCGCTTAAACGCACGAGTGAAGTGAGAAGTCTCGGCATAACCTAGCATTAAAGCAACTTTTTCGATCGACATGTTATTTTGAGCTAAAAGTTTCTGGGCATGCTCCTTTTTCAGTGAGTCTACCAAGAGGGTAAAACTAGTATGATCAAGAGCTAAATAGCGTTGCAAAGTTCGCTCCGACATACCCATGATATGAGCCACTTGCCCAACTTTTAATGCGTCAATATTCCCATTTAAAAGCAATTTTTCGGCAACTTGTTTGACTTGGCCTTTCCAACCACTTTTTAAGTTTAATTTCTCTATATCCCGCTTACATTGCGCATTTAATAACGGCGCTAGCATTGGGTCTGCTGTTAATACAGGCTGTGCTAAATACTCTTTTGGAAATATCCAACGATTACGCTTTTGGTTAAATAAACAAGTCACGGCCAGTTGATGACTGATTTGGTCAAAACCTATTGGCTCTGGCATTTGTAATTCAACTTTTCCCAAATGGGAAAGCCCTGTTAATTTTTTCGCAATTTGGACAAAACCGATTAACAAAAAAATGTTGGCATTTGGGCTCAGCTGAAATGCCTTGACGGGCTGATGAATGGACCAATACACATCATTATTTACTTGTTTTAATTCTGGTTTAAAAACCTTACAACGTGAACCAATGAATTGTTCAAGTATTTTCAGCGCTTCTCCTAAATTTGGAGAAACTATGGCAGCCATTCCTACTGAACCATAACATGAAGCCGTCATGCTTAAAACTAAATATCCTGCCAGTGCTGGCTCTTT
The DNA here is from genome assembly GCF_056725885.1 of Acinetobacter sp. GRABPA_MV_2. Taxonomy (NCBI): domain Bacteria; kingdom Pseudomonadati; phylum Pseudomonadota; class Gammaproteobacteria; order Moraxellales; family Moraxellaceae; genus Acinetobacter; species Acinetobacter sp. GRABPA_MV_2. Next base: position 21,858 of record NZ_JBWZNA010000030.1, on the reverse strand, counting down.
GCATAACTCAATCGCCCGCTCAATAAGCTGATTTAAGATATTGAACTCAACATACCAGTAAGGCTTTTCTAATTGGTCTAAAGTTATTCCACTTCCATTCAAAAGCTGCTCACCAGAGACACCCCACCGCTTAACAGTCTCGACAATTAAATTAATATAGGTTCCGGGTAATTCTGGATTCATAAACAACCCAATGAGCAAAATAAAATGGCGCAAAATGGTAAAAACTGTCAGTTCATGAACTATGCCATGCTTTTAAATTGATGCATAGTTATTCAAAACAAAATCCGCTGAATTGCAAGACAGCACAATTTCTGAAAAGAATACAGGTCTCACCTTATGAACATTCTTATTGTCCATGCTCATCCAGAACCACAGTCTTTCACCACTGCTCTAAAAAATACAGCTAAGCAAACCTTAGAAAAATTGGGGCACAGCGTAGAAATTTCAGATTTATATGCGATGCAATTTAACCCTATTGCATCCAAGGAGGATTTCTTAGAGCTTAATCAGCCTGACTATTTTAACTATGCACTAGAACAAAGAAATGCCAGCAAAAATCAACTTCTAGCTCCAGATATTCAAGTAGAAATTGAAAAGGTAAAAAAAGCAGATCTAGTCATTTTAAATTTCCCACTTTATTGGACATCTGTGCCAGCAATTTTAAAAGGTTGGATTGATCGCGTATTTGTCTCAGGGCTTTTTTATGGAGGCAAGCGGTTTTACAACCACGGCGGCATGGTAGGTAAAAAAGCGATGTTGTGTTTAACACTCGGTGGTAGAACACACATGTTTGGAGAAAACTCTATTCATGGTCCAATTGAAAATTATTTATCCCCAATTCAACGTGGTACTTTGGCATATGCTGGTTTTGAAGTTCTGCCTCCATTCATTGCTTACCATGTACCTTATATTAGCCAAGAAGCACGAGAAACCCTTCTTGAAGACTATGTAATCTACCTTACTCATCTGGACCAGCTTGAGTCATTAACATTTCCGAAGCTTGAGCAATTTGATGAAAAACTATATCCACTCTAATGCTATGTTTTAGCTATAAAAGTTAAATAACCGAATTTAGATCATTATTTTCGGTTTTTTTATTACACATAACTTTCAAATATAGAATCCAAATTCGCTCAAAAAATAGATCAAATGGTAAAAAAATTAAGGTCAACTTTTTCATAAAATTAAGAATATAAAATTGAATCAATAATATACAGATGTAGAGAAACTAGACTTATCAACTAAAAATGACAACCAATACTCATTTCATAATCACTTAATTCATATTTTTACAAAAAAATCTTTGACCATTTTTCTTGGATTTGTGACAAAAATGTCATAAAAATAAAGACCATTACTGATATATAAAAAATATAAATATCAATTAATTAAATTAATTAAACAATAGAAATATTCCTTCATTTTTCATTCATTATTGACAGATTTTGTATAAAAAGTGAGTACTCTTCAGTTCATACAATAGATTTACTCTTATTTTAATTATGCTATTTTTGTTACATGGAGTTATCAAAGCTTCTATTACTTGTAATTAGGAGCTTTAAAGGCAACACAGTTTAAACGGTTTAACTCTGTTATTTTTAAAAAAATGTCTTGAAGTTCAAGGAAAGATTAAAATGAAATTAAAACATCTGAGCACTGCAATGATTTTAGCAACGCTGCCTGCAACTGGGGTTTTTGCAGCAGCATTGGATCGCTCTGGACAGTCAATGTCTGCATTCTTACAACCTGGTAACTACTTTGAAGCTGGTATTTCTATTCTAGACCCAGATGTAGCGGGTAAAGAAGCAGGATCAAGCACAACAAGTCGTAACATTGGCGATATGGCTGATGATTATTTTTTTCCAAGTGCAGCCTTAAAATTACAACTTAACGATAAATTTTCTTTTGGTTTACTTTACGATCAACCATTTGGTTCAGATGCAGAATACACAGGTAATAATGCATTTGTTTCAAACCCTGGGTCTGACTCAGTTTTATCAGCTGGTGCAATTGACGGGATTGTTACTAAAAAAGCAAAAGAGGCTTTAGTAGCACAAGGTTTACCTGTAAATGATCAAACCTTAGCCATAGCAAAAGGCCAAGTTTTAGCAAGTCCTCAATTTCAGCAACTTGCTGGTGCTCTTGCTGTAGCAAATAATTATTTAGGTACTGGCGGAACTAAAGTTGAGGTAGATACACAAAACTTATCTTTTGTTTTTGGCTTCCAACCAAACCAAAACTTTAACTTCTATGCTGGTCCAGTATTACAAACAGTTAAAGGTAACGTAAGTCTTCGAGGTCAAGCTTATAGCCTTTACAATGGTTATGATGCAAATATTAAAGAAACTACTGGTGTAGGTTGGTTAGCAGGTGCAGCTTATCAAATTCCAGAAATTGCGCTTAAAGCATCTTTAACTTATCGTTCTGAAATCGACCATAAAACCAATATTAATGAAGACTTATCTTTATTAAATTTCCCTGGTCTTACTTCTGTGCTCGCTGGTTTAGATGTTCCGGCATCTAAGCTTCAAGCTATTAATTCAGAAGGTAAAACTACAATTACTACCCCTCAATCTGTAAACCTTGATTTCCAAACAGGTATCATGGCAAATACAGTGGCATTCGCGAATGTACGATGGGTAAACTGGAAAGACTTCTCTATCCAACCATATAAATTTGGTAAAGTTTCAGAAGCTGTAGGTGGGCTTGTTGGACGTCCAAATGGTTTTAACTTAGTTGAATACTCTGATGACCAATGGTCTGTTAACGCCGGTGTTGGCCGTAAACTTAGCGACAAGTGGGCGGGTAACGTTTCTGTGGGCTGGGACTCTGGCGCGGGTAATCCTGTAACAACCTTAGGCCCAACAGAAGGTTACTGGAATGTAGGCTTAGGTCTTCAATATAGTCCTACTCCACAAACTTTCCTTGCTGGCGGTGTAAAATACTTCTGGTTGGGTGATGCTAAAGCTCAAACTGGCGCACAAGCTGGTAGTGATCAATATGTTGCGGATTTCTCTGACAACAACGCTATCGCTTATGGTTTAAAACTTGGTTATAAATTCTAAGTTTCAAGACTCATTCATATAAAAAAGGCGCTTTAAGCGCCTTTTTTATTATTTATTCTTAAGCTGGTATTGTACGCTGTGAAACAGAACGGATTGCTTCTTTTAATGCATCATAACCGTGGATAGCTGGAAATTGTGGAAACTCAGCAATCACATTTTCTGGTGCATCAAACAAAAAACCGTGGTCAGCTTCACCAAGCATGGTTGTATCATTATACGAGTCACCAGCAGCAATTACACGGAAATTTAAACCATGTAATGCTTTAACCGACTCACGTTTTTGATCTGGTTGACGCAGTTTATAAGCCGTAATCATTCCTTCTTCATCTGTCTCTAACTTATGACAGAAAATTGTTGGCCATCCTAATTGCTTCATTAAAGGATGTGCAAATTCATAGAAAGTATCTGACAAGATTACAAGTTGGAAATGCGTACTCACCCATTCAACAAACTCTTTTGCACCTGGTAATGGCCCCATCTCAGCAATAACTTCTTGAATGTCATTTAAGCCTAAACCGTGTTGTTTTAAGATATTAAGGCGCTGAGTCATTAAAACATCATAATCCGGAATATCACGAGTTGTTGCTTCGAGTTCTTTAATCCCTGTTTTTTTTGCGAAATTGATCCAGATTTCAGGAACTAAAACCCCTTCAAGATCTAGGCATACGATTTCCATGAATGCTTCCAACGTTGGTTAAAAATTGCTGTATCATACCATTAAGATTTTCAGTTTTGCGTTGTTATTGATCAAATCAATTTTATTCATAAGGATCGAAATTAAAGTGCTAAGCACTTTATCAACTATCCTTTAGAATATTTTTCATAACTTAATGCGCCCAAGCCTTTTGCCAGGAACACACATGACCGTTATTCCGACTATTGATATCGTAGATGCTCTTGCTGCTGAATATGCAACCAAAAGCCCTCGAGAAATTTTAGAACTTGCCTTAAGCCAACAAGGTGAAATTGCAATTTCATTTTCGGGAGCAGAAGATGTTGTGTTAATTGATATTGCTTCACGCTTAGGCAAACCTTTCCGTGTATTTAGTCTCGATACGGGCCGCCTGCATGCCGAAACTTATCAATTTATTGAAACTGTCCGTAAACACTACAATATCAATATCGAAATTTGTTTTCCTGAATCTGAAGCTGTTCAAAACATGGTAAACGAAAAAGGTTTATTCAGCTTTTTTACAGATGGGCATCAAGAATGTTGCGGTATTCGAAAAGTTCAGCCTTTGCGTAAAAAACTTGCGACTTTAGATGGCTGGATTACGGGTCAACGCAAAGATCAAAGTCCTGGTACACGTACAGAGATTCCTGTAGTACAAGCTGATGCTGGCTTCTCTGGCCCAGGTAAGCAACTCATTAAATATAATCCTCTAGCGAACTGGACAAGTGCTGAGGTATGGAGCTATATCCGTATGATGGAAATTCCATATAACCCTCTTCATGAGCGCGGTTTTGTTTCTATTGGCTGTGAACCATGTACGCGACCTATATTACCAAACCAACATGAGCGTGAAGGACGCTGGTGGTGGGAAGAAGCCACTCAAAAAGAGTGTGGCTTACACGCTGGTAATATGAAAAAGTAATTGGATATCAAAAAACCACTGGCAAATCAGTGGTTTTTTTTATGTCATGTTCCGTACACAAAGTCATATTTTCTCTACTCTAAACGCTATATACTTAATTTTACGGTTCTATAATTCTAATAAGAGCTCATATAAGGGCTTCTTAGAAAAATGCATGAGGCACAATGATTTATGCGTCCATTACACCCAATTGATTTCATTTTTCTGTCACTTGAAAAAAGACAGCAACCCATGCATGTCGGTGGATTATTTTTATTTGAAATTCCTGAAAATGCACCAGAAACCTTTGTACATGATTTAGTAGAAGATATTAAACGCTCAAAAAGCATTCCTATCCCTCCCTTCAATAACCGTTTAAGTGGTCTATTTTGGGATGAGGATGAAGAGTTCGATATCGATCATCACTTTCGCCACATCGCTTTGCCTCACCCGGGCCGTATTCGTGAACTTCTGGTTTATATTTCACAGCAGCATAGCTCACTAATTGATCGTGCAAAGCCACTTTGGACTTGTGACATTATTGAAGGAATCGAAGGCAATCGTTTTGCCATGTATTTTAAAATCCATCATGCCATGGTAGATGGTGTTGCGGGTATGCGTTTGATCGAGAAATCTCTATCAAAAACACCAGAAGAGAAACATGTTGTTCCTTTATGGTGTGTTGAGAGCAAAAGAGCTAAGCGTCTAAAAGTACCAACTCCAAGTACCAGTAAAATTAAAAGTATTTTAGGTGGCATTAAGTCTCAACTCGACATAGCTCCAAAAGTCATGCACGAGCTATCTCAAACAATATTCAAGGAAATGGGTAAAAATCCTGATTATGTTTCTACTTTTCAGGCACCAGTTTCTATTTTGAACCAAAGAGTCAGTGCTTCACGTCGTTTTGCGGCCCAATCATTTGAATTAAGCCGCCTTAGAAAAATTTCAAAAGCATTAGGCGTGACAATTAATGATGTTGTTCTAGCTGTATGTTCAGGCGCTTTACGTGAATATTTGATTAGCCAAAACAGCTTACCTAAAAAGCCACTTATTGCCATGGTTCCAGCTTCATTACGTACAGATGATTCTGACATGAGTAACCGAATTACCATGATTTTGGCAAATTTAGGGACGCACAAAGATCAACCGTTAGAACGTCTAGAAATCATTCGCCGTAGCATGCAAAATTCAAAGCAACGCTTTAGCCGCATGACTGCGAATGAAATTTTAAACTATAGTGCAGTTGTTTATGGTCCGGCAGGATTAAACATCATGTCAGGAATGCTTCCTAAGCGTCAGGCGTTCAATTTAGTAATTTCTAATGTACCAGGACCACGTGAGCCGCTTTATTGGAATGGCGCGAAATTAGATGCTCTCTACCCTGCTTCAATTGTCATGGATGGACAAGCTCTAAACATTACCATGACCAGTTATTTAGATAAGCTTGAAGTTGGATTAACCGCTTGTCGAAATGCTTTGCCAAAAATGCAAAACCTTTTGACTCATTTAGAAGATGAGATACAACGTTTTGAAGAAATTATTGCAGAGAAACAGCTGAAGCATCATTCAGCAAGTTAGAAAATTAAGGGGCTTTGAATTGGCCCCTTATTTTTTGATTGTGCGGCACTGGTTAAGCAACTGATGACATACTGAACGAATCATTGCAGTTGTAATCGGTACTTCTTTACCTTGGTCATTCAACATATAGCAGCTATTTACTGGCGTGCTTTCTAAAACATGTTTAAGACCGTTGCTAATTAAGTTTTCACTTACATTCATGGGTTATACCTCTTATTGTTTGCTAAGACGTTTAATAGGGAGAACGTCTAGGGCTACTGTATGTAAGTAGTATTTAAAATTCATGAATGAAAGTAAAATTTCAGTTGTAACAAGGATTAAGCGATATCTTGTTACAACTTTAACTTAAAATGATATCGTATTGCTCTTGCGTATATAAATTTTCGACCTGAAATTTAATAACACGGTTAATAAAATGCTCTAAATCGGCTACTGCTGGTGCTTCTGCTGTTAATAATCGGTCAATCACAGAAGGATGGGCAACAACAGTAAAGCCACTCGTTGACTCAAATGCGCGGGTATATCGTAATATCTCACGAAATATTTCGTAACATACTGTCTCCGCTGTTTTGACAAAACCACGTCCTTGACATGTTGGACATGATTCACATAACAAGTGTTCTAATGATTCACGAGTTCGTTTACGCGTCATTTCGACCAGACCAAGTTCTGACACTTGAGTAATTTTGGTCTTCGCGTGATCTCGCTCAAGCATTTTCTCAAACTGACGCATCACCTCTTCACGGTGAGTTGCTTCTTGCATGTCAATAAAATCAATAATCAGAATACCACCCAAATTACGCAGTCTAAGTTGACGCGCGATAACTTGAGTCGCCTCCATATTGGTTTTAAAAACAGTGTCTTCAAGACTACGACCACCTACATATGAACCTGTGTTAACGTCAATCGTTGTCATGGCTTCAGTCTGGTCGATCATCAGATAACCGCCTGACTTCAAAGCTACCCGAGTTTGTAAGGCTTTTTGAATATCTTCTTCAACATTATAAAGATCAAATAGTGGTCGCTCCCCCGGATAATGGATGAGACGACTCTTCATATTCGGGACAAACTCATCTACAAACTCAAGCAGTTTTGCATGAATCTCTCGCGAATCTACATAAATCTTTGCGGTTTCTTCGCTTGCTAAGTCGCGAATAATACGTTGAGGTAATGGAAGTTCTTCAAAAATTAAAGAAGGAACAGCAACATCCGTCTGCTTGCGCTGGATGTACTCCCACAATTTGCTCAGATAACACATGTCCTGTGCAATTTCTGCCTCATCCACACCTTCTGCAGCCGTACGGACAATCACACTACCAGGTAAATTATGCTCAGATTGAATACCTTCAATAATATTACGCAGACGATCTCGCTCTTCTTCAGACTCAATACGCTGCGAAACACCAATATGGTTGCCATACGGCATTAAAACCAAATAGCGAGAAGGGATTGAAAGATCTGTACTGAGGCGTGCGCCTTTTGTGCCCAACATATCTTTCATTACTTGGACAGTAAGGGTTTGCCCAGGATGTAATAGCTCAAAAACATTCGGGGTTGGTTGTGAACGAGGCCAAACCATATCATTGATATGTAAAAAGGCTGTTCGAGACAAACCAATATCAACAAAGGCAGCTTGCATGCCCGGAAGCACTCGTACAACTTTACCCTTGTAGATATTGCCGACTAGACCGCGTTTAACTGTACGCTCAACATACAGTTCATTAACAGTTCCATTTTCGATTAATGCCACCCGACACTCCATAGGCGTGACATTAATAAGTAGTTCTTCTGACATACATAAACTCAAAGCATTATAAAATTTTTTATTAAAGAGTCAGAGGAGCTGTTAACTTTAACGTTGTCTAGTGTTCATCGACAATGCTATTCAATGAAGAAGGATAACAACCCCTTATGTCTTTACTCTTTTGAATAACTGTGCAAATTCGTATAAAGGAAGTCCTACCACATTACTATAACTTCCTTGAATTTGGGGAATATATTGCGAGGCAATTCCTTGAATTGCATATCCACCCGCTTTTCCAACAGGCTCACCCGTGGTCCAATAATCTTCCATATCCTGTGTAGTCAGGCGCTGAAACTCAACTTGTGTTTGCACTACCTGACTTAACATCTGTTGTTGAGTCGCAACGCACAGTCCCGAAAACACATCATGCCAACGTCCAGATAATTGTTTCCAGATTTCAAAGGCATGATTTTTCGATTCAGGCTTACCAATAATTTGACCATCAAGTCCCAGACTTGTATCGGCAGCAATAACAATGGCTTCTGGAAAAAGCTTCAATACAGTTTGAGCTTTTTCTCTAGCCAACCGTTCAACATAGTGATGAACCAGCTCATTTTCATGAACAGACTCATCAATGTCAGGACTATAGATTTCAAAATCTAAGCCTAGCTGTTGCAACAGCTCCTTCCGACGAGGAGAGCTAGATGCTAAAACTATATGCGCCATTTTGCCAAACAATAATAGACGACCGGCCATGTGATGATACTTGTCATCAAAGGCTGCCAATGTCTAGCAATTGAAAAATGAATTCCACCCATCGTCTGTGTTACCCACATAAATGCTAAATGGGCAATAATGACCAACGTTGCTATCGTCCATAAATTAACAAAAGTTAAAATACGGCGTTCCCGAATTAAAAAACGGGTAAGAAAAGTTACAATTACAAAACTTAAGGCATTGAGTCCTAAAGGCGCATCAAGCAGTAAGTCTGTAAAAATCCCCATCCCAAATGCAAACCAGACCCCACACCATGTTGGCTGGCATACTACCCAAAATAGCATGATCATTAACATGAACAGCGGTCGCCATCCTGAAATATCATAGGATAGCGGATAAACCATGAGTACAGAACCCACAATAACGGAGAGAATAATTCCCCATAATGGATCTTTACGCTTTTCTCGTTTAAGTTTAGCGATCGGCATATGGCTGCTCCTTCGCTAATGATTCAGAGAAAAGTACAACTACATGATGCCCTGTTGCTAATTGTGCTGATGGTGTTACATCAATTTCAGCAAACTCACCTGAATTATGGCGTCTTATTTTGGCAACTGTACCCACTGCGTAACCTGCTGGGAAATGTTCACCCAAGCCTGAGCTAAACACTTTATCACCCACCTGAATATTCGCACTGGTCGGGACATATTCCATTTTTAAACGGCCCAAATCACCTGTACCAGAAACAATCGCCCGCATCCCTGTACGCTCAAGACGTACCGACAGTGAATGTTCTTTATCTGATAACAACATCACGCGTGAGCTATGAGGATATACGTTAATGATCTGCCCCATAATACCTTTATCATCCAGAACCGTTTGACCAACCTTTAGATGGTCCATAGAGCCCCGGTTAATAATGATGATATGACGTAATGGGTCTGCATCTGTACCAATTACTTCGGCAATTTCCATACGGCCATCAATAATTAATGGGGTATCAAGAAGTCCTCGTAAACGGGTATTTTCAGCTGACAGTTCAGAAAGTTTCTGTAAGCGGACTTGAGCTTGTAAAAGCTCAGCCTGCATCGCGGTATTTTCACGACGCAGTTGTGCTTCAGATTTTGTTTGTTGATTCAGCCATTCTCTCGACAGTACCGGATAACTAGCCAATGCATAAATTGGGTTATATGCAGCGTACAAGACATCCCTTGCTGGCTGAATTACATAAGGCATGCGCCAATCAAAGAACAGCACAACCAAACATGTAATGACCGCAATAATGAACGAGCGGAAAGATGGCGGCTGTCTTGAAAAAATATTCGGTTGCACCGCCTAATCCTTAAAATTAACCGACGAAAAGCATGTCATGGTTCGGGTTGTCGAAGAATTCTAATACTTTACCACCACCACGGGTTACGCAAGTGAGAGGATCTTCAGCAACAACAACTGGTAAACCAGTTTCTTGAGCCAATAACTTGTCAAGATTACGAAGTAGCGCACCACCACCTGTCAACACAATACCGCGCTCAGCAATATCAGAAGAAAGTTCAGGAGGAGTTTGCTCAAGGGCAGATTTCACAGCACTTACAATACTTTGTAACGGATCAGAAATAGCTTGAGTAATTTCGTCAGAAGTTACAGTAATTGCACGAGGTACACCTTCTGCAAGGTTACGACCACGTACTTCGATTTCTAATGTTGTACCATCAGAAACAGCCATACCTACTTCTTTTTTAATAATTTCAGCAGTGGTTTCACCAATCACACAACCGTGAGCTTTACGAACATAATTGATGATTTGCTCATCAAAAACATCGCCGCCGATGCGTAAAGAGTCAGCATAGACACAACCTTGCAATGAAATAATTGCAATTTCTGTTGTACCGCCACCAACATCCACAACCATAGAACCACATGCTTGTTCAACTGGCATACCTGCGCCAATTGCTGCTGCCATAGGCTCTTCAATCAAACGAACATCACGGGCACCAGCATTAAATACTGCTTCGCGAATCGCACGACGCTCGACCAAAGTTGATTTACATGGTACACATACAACTACACGAGGTGCAGGTGGGAACAAACGTTTTTCGTGAACTTTACCAATAAACTGATTTAACATGGTTTCAGTCACTTCAAAATCCGCAATTACACCGTCTTTCATTGGACGAATTGCAGAAATATTCGCAGGCGTACGGCCCAGCATTTGCTTAGCATCTAAACCTACAGCAGCAACAATTTTTTGTGAACCACTGTGACGAATTGCCACAACTGTTGGTTCATTTAATATAATGCCGCGGCCTGGTGCATAAATAAGTGTATTTGCTGTACCTAAATCAATGGCTAGATCCGGCGAAAACAAGCCAATTAGTCGTTTTAGAATCACGGTTCGTTCTCAGTTAAACTTTCATGTGGATGCAAGGTGGCAACTTTAAACTAAATGTGATGATTTGAACAAGTCAATCGCTTATTATAACGCACGATATTTTGAAAATTTTTAATACTGATTAGGTGATGTTATGTCTACATCGGATGCACAGCATTCAGCAGATTTAAATGCACAAACAGTTTCAGCAATCGCCAATCTTGCTCGATTGTCGCTCAATGATACGCAATCTGCTGAATATGCTCAAAGTCTAAATAAAATTTTAGGCATGATGGAAACCTTAAAAGGCATTGATACGGAAGGCGTAGAACCTTTGAAAAGTCCTTTTGACAATCCTCAACCTTTACGTGCTGATGTGGTAACTGAAAGCAATCATCGAGATGAATACCAAGCAGTTGCACCTGCAACTCAAGATGGTTTGTATCTTGTTCCTCGCGTGATTGAATAACTTTTAGTCAATTAATCCATCTTCCCTATTTTGAATGTAAAGAAATTTTACTCATGACTGATTTACATCGCTTATCAATTCGTGAACTTGCTGAGGGCTTAAGCCAAGCGAAGTTTTCATCTCGCGAACTGACTGAACACTATTTAAAACGTATTGCTAAAATTGACCCTCTGGTAAAAAGCTACGTGACAATTACACCTGAACAAGCTCTTGCTGAAGCCGACGCTGCCGATGCAGCTTTAAAAGCAGGTAATGTAACAGCTTTAACGGGTATCCCTCTTGCTCATAAAGATATCTTTTGTACCAAAGGCATTAAAACGACTGCTGGTTCAAAAATACTAGACAACTTCATCTCTCCTTACGATGCAACGGTTGTTGAAAAAACTAAAGCAGCTGGTCTTGTCACTTTAGGTAAAGTGAACATGGACGAGTTTGCAATGGGCTCAACTTCTGAGAGTTCATATGTCGGTGCAACGAGCAACCCTTGGGCACTTGACCATGTTCCTGGCGGTTCATCTGGTGGTTCTGCTGCGGCTGTAGCGGCTGATTTAGCGCCTTTCGCTACAGGTACTGATACAGGCGGCTCAATTCGTCAACCTGCGTCATTCTGTGGCTTAACAGGCTTAAAACCAACCTATGGTCGTGTATCTCGTTTCGGGATCATTGCTTATGCATCATCATTAGACCAAGCAGGTCCAATGGCACGCTCTGCTGAAGACTGTGCTTACCTGATGAATGTAATTGCAGGCCATGATGCTAAAGACTCGACTTCGGTTAAAAAAGAAGTTGATGACTACGTTGCAAATTTAAACAACACATCTGTAAAAGGTTTACGCATTGGTATTCCTAAACAGTACTTTAACGTTGCAGGTTTAGATGCTGACGTTAAAACACGTGTTGAAGAATCTTTGAAAAAGCTTGAAGAAATGGGCGCAACGCTTGTTGAGATCGATCTCAACATGACTGAAGCTTATGTACCGACGTATTACCTGATTGCGCCAGCGGAAGCATCTTCTAACTTGTCACGTTATGACGGTGTTCGTTATGGCTACCGCTGTGAAAACCCAGCAGACTTGATGGATCTTTATAAGCGTTCTCGTTCAGAAGGCTTTGGTCCAGAAGTTCAACGTCGTATTTTGATTGGTACATACGCACTTTCTGCAGGTTATTACGATGCTTACTATGTGAAAGCACAAAAAGTACGTCGTTTAATTCAGCAAGACTTTTTAAAAGCATTTGAAAATGTAGACGTGATTGCTGCTCCTTCTGCACCAACAACTGCTTATAAAATTGGTGCGAACTTAAGTCCAACTGAAATGTATTTAGGCGATATCTATACACTTGCAGTGAACTTGGCAGGCTTACCAGCGATTAATGCTCCTGTTGGTTTTGATAAAGACAGCTTACCTATAGGCTTACAATTAATTGGTAACTACTGGTCAGAATCACAATTGTTGTCGATTGTTCATCAATACCAACAAAACACCGATTTCCATACTCAACGTGCGGCAATTGCTGAGGAGAATGCATAATGGCTGAAGCTCAAAAGTTGAAATTGATTGACGGTTGGGAAGTCGTTATTGGTATCGAGATTCACACTCAGCTTGCAACCAATTCTAAAATTTTCTCAGGTTCATCAACTGAATTTGGTCAAGACCCAAACACGCAAGCGAGCCTAGTAGATTTGGCTATGCCGGGTGTACTCCCTGTTTTAAATGAAAAAGTAGTTGATCTTGCTATTCGCTTTGGTTTGGGTATCGATGCTTACATCGATCAAGCTTCGGTATTTGCACGTAAAAACTACTTCTACCCTGACTCTCCAAAAGGCTACCAAATTAGCCAAATGGACAACCCGATTGTGGGCTTGGGTCACATTGACATCCAACTTGAAGATGGTACGACCAAACGTATTGGCGTAACTCGTGCTCACCTTGAAGAAGATGCTGGTAAATCTGTACACGACCAATTTGAAGGTATGTCTGGCATTGACTTAAACCGTGCTGGTACACCTTTGCTTGAAATCGTTTCTGAACCTGACATGCGTTCGGTTGAAGAGGCTGTTGCTTATATCAAAGCGATTCACACGCTAGTACGTTGGTTAGGTATTTCTGACGGTAACATGGCAGAAGGTTCATTCCGTGCGGACTGTAACGTATCTTTACGTCGTCCGGGCCAACCTTTTGGTACGCGCTGTGAACTTAAAAACCTCAATTCATTCCGTTTCATTGAGCAAGCGATCAATGTTGAAATTGAACGCCAAATGGAAATTTTGGAATACGGCGGAAGTATCGACCAAGAAACTCGTTTGTTCGATCCAAACAAAATGGAAACGCGCTCTATGCGTTCTAAAGAAGAAGCGAATGACTACCGCTACTTCCCCGATCCAGATTTGTTACCTGTGATTATTGCTGATGAGCAAATTGAAGCTGCTCGCGCTGCACTTCCAGAGCTCCCTGCTGCTCGCCGTGCGCGCTTTATCGCAGACTTTGGAGTAACTGAGTACGATGCACATGTACTTACGCTCTCACGCGAAATGGCGGACTTCTATGAAGCTGTTGTGGCTGCTGCTGGCGGTGCGAAGCAAGGTAAAGTATCTGCAAACTGGGTAATGGGCGAATTCTCAGGTGCTTTAAACAAAGCAGGCCTAGATTTGGCTGACTCACCTGTTTCTGCTGAACAGCTTGGCGGCATGATTGCTCGTATTGTTGATAACACCATTAGCGGTAAGATTGCAAAACAAGTCTTTGGCTTTATGTGGGAATCGGAAGGTAAATCTGCTGATGACATTATTGCAGAAAAAGGCTTAAAGCAAGAAACCGACACAGGTGCAATTGAAGCGATCATTAAAGAAGTACTTTCAGCCAATGAAAAAATGGTTGAAGAGTACAAATCTGGTAAAGAAAAAGCCTTTAACGGTCTTGTTGGTCAAGTTATGAAAGCTTCTAAGGGTAAAGCCAACCCTGCTCAAGTAAATGAATTAATGAAAAAATTGATTGGTTAATTTCATTAGTCAACTCCAGAAAAAGCCTCGATTTATCGGGGCTTTTTTATATCACTTATACCCCCCTTCGACTAAAGAATGCGCTTTTTTCTGAAAAATGACATAGCGACTATGCTAATTTAAATTAAGAATTTAGATAAATTACATTTTAAAAAGAGGGATAAATCATGTCTAAAAAGATTCTAATGTTAGTCGGTGACTATGCGGAAGACTATGAAACTATGGTTCCATTTCAGTTCTTAACTGGTTTAGGTTATTCCGTCCATGCTGTTTGCCCACATAAAAAGAACGGCGACCATATTGCAACGGCTATTCATGATTTTGAAGGTGAACAAACTTATAGCGAAAAACGTGGCCACAACTTTGCGATTAACTATGATTTTGATGCCGTTAATACTGAAGACTATATAGGTCTAGTTATTCCGGGTGGTCGAGCACCAGAGTATTTACGTATGAATGAACGTGTTGTCGAAATTGTACGTGAGTTCGATAGAGTGAAAAAACCAATAGCAGCCGTATGCCATGGAGCTCAGTTACTTGCTGCGGCAGATGTGTTAAAAGACCGCCTTTGCTCAGCTTACCCATCATGTGCGGCCGAAGTAAAACTGGCAGGTGGACAATATGCAGACATTGCCGTGACTGAAGCCGTTACAGATGGACATTTAGTGACAGCCCCTGCTTGGCCTGCACATCCAGCTTGGTTAGCTCAATTTGTGAAAGTTTTAGGGGCTACAATTACGATCTAAAAGATCTCTTTATTCCAAATATAATAAAGCCTGCACTTAGATAGCAGGCTTTATTAATAAAATAAAAAAAACTAGATTTTTTATCTTGTGATTCCCAACTTATTCCAAATTTCTGGTGTTAAAAACGTCGTCACTAATTTATTTAAGTCAATATAGCGTAATATGCCCTGCAACTGCTGTTTAACGGCCGGGTCTTTAACAATATCTTCACCCGCACTTTGACCTAACTGTTGAAAAGCTTCTCCAACTGCTTTCACACCTTCAGCCTGAATCACAGCTTTAGTTTGGGTTGAACATTGCTCAACAATCACACGTTGTAAAACCTGGGCCAGTTTTTGATCTAACTGATCCTTTTGCTCAGGTGTTACATTACTAAATGCTTTTAAATCGGGATGGGCAGCTAAAGCCGTAAATGTCCATTGAAGTACAGTAGTTTTGTCAGAGGCAGTTGTTGCTTTAACCAGACAGTCACTTAACTGATCAACCGTTGGGCCAGCCATCGCAATTTGAGTAGTCCCCAATACAGCAGCCGCTACACATATTGAACGGCTCAGATGTGAAAACTTACGGCGAGCAATAGCGTAAAGATGATGTGACATAGGTCTAGCTCCAATAAACAATCTGTTCTTTTTATCACAGAGTCACCAAAGTTACCTGTTATGACTCTGTAACCGCAAAATACTTATTTCACCACAGACTCTATTCGATCAAGCTCCCACACCCCACCTGCTGCCAAGCCTTTGCACATACCTGTCCACATATTCTTAGTATGTACAAAACTCTTGCCATCCCACACCCATTCTTCACTTACCCAGCAGTCTCCAATGCCTCTTCCCTTTTGAGCACTACTGATCATACCGCTATCAAAATCTGAAGCGGATTCAGTCACAAACGCGGCCTTACCATTTAATGACTCATCTAGCACCCAAGCGCCATACCCTTCGTTATAGGCGCCTCTCCAGCACAACGTAGTCGCCAGAACTTTCTTATTGGTTAGTTTATATAGCTCAATTTTCTGTGGTTCAGCTCCATCGCTATTACCACCATAAACACCTTCACAAAAACCGTCTTCTTTCGGATTCGGTTTAGCAGCCATCAAACTACGGTGTATTGCTTGGTACTGTTTATTTTTAGGCTGTAAAGTTAAATAAGGTTTGTTTGAAGTCTTAATACGTTTAACAAGTAGTTTTGGCTCAGGCATAAGCACTTTGGCTTCATTGGCGCTGCCCTTTTTAACCAAAGCACCAACAGTTCCGATACGCTTCTGAAAATCATCCATTTTTAATAACACAGCAGTCATTCCAGCATCAGAAATTTTCCATTCATGCTGCGCATTTTTAAATAAAATTTCGGTCTTCTGTTTGGATTGCTGTAGTACAGCATTGACTTGCGAGCTGTTCAGTTTACCCATAAGTGGTAACTCAGTACCATCTACACTCACAGCGCCTAAATCTTTGCCATTTATATAAAAATGAATATTTTTAAGCTGGTTTGCTGGCATGCTTTGTTCATAGTCTGACAAAGCAAATTCAATCTGCACAGGTTGTTTTGGGCCAGCTTTACGTGTTAATAAAATTGAAGCAGGATTGTCACCATTTTCCTCGTTTTGATAACCTGCTGCCTTACAGGTGCCTGTATTACTGCAAGAGATTTCCCACTCTTGGTGAGAAAATGAAATACCTTTGATATCTTGAGCAAAACTATAAGAACTTATTACTGCCAAACAACCAATTGAAAGTATATTTTTCATTATTTCATGTCTCGATAGGTCTGTTTTATTATGAAGTTAATAATAGCGTTAAATTTTGAGTTACCGTCTAGTTTAAAAGAATATGTTAGATTTATATAAGATTTAAATTGATTACTTTCTAAAAATGAAAAAACTGAATTTTTTATTATTTACTGCATTTACCTGTCTAACCTCATCTGCTTATGCAGAAGTAAAAAGTTTTACACCCCATTTCCCCAAATTTTATAGCTCTGCTGCAACCCGCAAAGCAGACAATCAGTTCTACACTCTAGGAGAGGCAAAATTTTTAAACGGCATTACCATCCCTTTTTATGGTGTGACGGCACAAAGCCCAACAGAGAATGGTTTACTTAAAGACTTTGAAACCTGTACTCCTAAAAGCTGCCATTTTAATTTTAAACTCGAGGCTCAACACGCCAAACAATTAAAACTTCTTGCATTACCTGAAATAGGTTTAATACTTGTTCCACGTAACTGGCAAGATGTTCAAGCAAATGCAGGGGCAAATGGAGCTGGTTTTGCTCTAATAATGAGTCCAGATCAAAAGCAAGCGATTAAGCTTTATGACTCTTCTTTTTGTGTTGGGTGTGGATTACCCAATGCAACGCTTTATTTTCCCGAGCTATTAAAAGAAAGTCTGGAAAATGAATTTGGTGGATTTAAAGACCCTAAAAAACTCATCAATATTGTTCATCCCTCTAAAAGAGTTGCTTTTTTTAGCTACCAAATTCCTCAAGTGAACAATAAAACCCATGGCATTGCCAAATATGATGGTGAAGACACTTTTAACTATAAAGAAATTCAAATCACCTTAGATAAATCCCAACAATCTTTAGTTGGCCCTATCCTTAATTTTTATAATGCAACGCACTAATCCAATACTTATAAAAAAACCCGCTTTCGCGGGCTTTTTTTACTTGTGTAATATTGATTCAAAAGCCTTTAAACGCTTATAAATTGAAAGTAGTTCAATAATTGTTTTCCATGAGCTAATTAGATATTGGAATGAGTCCCGCACACGTCCAAAAACATTCATAATTTGTTGCATTAAGCCTAAAGTAAGTTTACCAGCAGCAATAGCCGGGAAAAGAACAACCAAATTATAGAGAATATCAAGTTGCCCATACCACGTTGCAGTCATATTAAAGTAGGCATAGTGGAAATAAAGTCGAAAATAGTTTTTACGCACATTTGCAAACAGTTCTTTTAACGTAACAGGTTGAGCACGTTCTGCATGGTCTTCGCCATAAACCAACTCTTTACGATAAGCAGCTTCTACCTTTTGGTTATTAAATTGTAGACCAGGTAATTTAATACCAACCACCATGAGTAGAATAGTACCGAAAATTGACCATACTATTGCGGCCCATACCAAAGAATGATTTAGTTCACCAACTAACGGTAATATAGGAACATATTTAGATAAATGAAATAAAATAGGTAAAAAAGCAATTAAAGTAATCACCGATTTGACTAGTTCAACCCCCAAATCTTCCAAAATTGTTGCAAAGCGCATCGTGTCTTCTTGCACACGCTGCGAAGCACCTTCAACATGACGTAGTTTTTCCCAATGCTCTGTGTAGTATTCATTCATTGCTGTACGCCAACGGAATACATAATGACTTGTAAAAAAAGCTGTAATAACACCTAGGGTTACGTATACCATTGCAATGTAAAGAAATACTAGGGTTTCACTATATAATGTTGAGATATCTCCCCCGCCACTCGAAAGCATTTTTTGGATTAAATCCCAAAATGGTACATACCAGGCATTAATAGCAACATTAACCTGAACTGCAAACCAGATATTAAATAGAATAAAAGCCGAACCCCAGATAGACCAACGCTGCCATGGGTTATTAGACATAATTTTCCAAAAACCGGCAAAAATTGCTGTTGAGATAAAGAACCAAAGATAGAACCATAAAAAAGCAGGTGACCAGAAGCGACTTACTCCTATAGGCAACTCAGCATCTGCATAACCATGAGGAAAGCCTACATGCTGCCCCCAGTGATCTCCCCCTGTATACCAGAGCACCATATTGAGTGCGAGCCAAATAACTACAGATATAAAGAAATACCTTGGTGACGGAAAAAATGATTTGAACATTGAGCGTGGATATCCCTATATTTCTTCAAATTTACAATGAAAGGAATACTAAAACCTAAACCTTAAAATTGTGAAGGGTAAAGTTTAGAGAATTGTCAGTTTTTCCTATTCCATTGAAGGATTTGATCGTTTTTTTGTAAATTAATCCCTTTTTTGGCAATTTAATCCATTTAAATTACCTTGTATATGACTCTTGATAGAGTCATATACGGCTTTTATAACACAGTGATATCAGAGATTAAATCTCTTCCTTACGAACAATATAGCCTTCTAATTGCATTGCTTGAATAAGCAAATCTAGGTCCGAGGCACTTTTTAATTCGACATCAACGCTTACAGCGCTTTCTTTGGCACGACTTGTTGCCGCAAAGCGTTCATGACGCAGCTCATAAATATTACCGCCCTGCTCAGCAATAATGGCTGTTAAACGAGCTAAGGCACCTGGATTATCAGGTAATTCAACACGAATACGAACCATACGGCCTGTACGGGTTAAATGGCGTTGTAATACAGAGACCATAACACGTGTATCAATATTGCCACCTGACAGAACCACACCTAATTTATGACCTAAAAACAGATCGGGACGCGACATAATTGCAGCAATACCTGTCGCCCCTGCTCCTTCACATACTGTTTTTTCAATATTAAGTAATAGTGCAATAGCCTCTTCAATCATGTCTTCAGTGACAACGACAATGTCATCAACATATTCTTTAGCAACTTGGGTCGTAAGCTCACCTGGAGTTTTTACCGCAATACCTTCAGCAACTGTAGATCCCATTGAAACGGCATGTTGATAATTACAAAGTAGTTTTGCCATACTTGGGTATACAACTGATTGTACCCCAATAATTTTAATTTTTGGATTGATCGCCTTAGCAGCAATTGCAATACCAGAAATTAAACCGCCACCACCAATTGGCACAACCAGAATATCCAGATCAGGCACAGCTACAAGCATTTCAAGTGCAATAGTTCCCTGACCTGCAATAATTTCAGCATCATCAAATGGGTGGATAATCGTTAAAGATTCTTCTTGTGCAACACGGTGCATTTCAGCAGCAGCTTCTGAAAAGTCCTGCCCATGCAAAATAACGCGTGCACCATACTCACGTACTCGTTGTACCTTAACGTTTGGTGTCGATTTCGGCATCACAATGGTCGCGGTCACACCTGTCCGCTGAGCATGGTAGGCTACACCTTGGGCGTGATTGCCTGCCGAAGCTGCAATAACACCATGTTGCTTTTCTTGCTCAGATAAACACAACAGTTTATTTAGAGCACCCCGCTCTTTAAATGAAGCTGTAAATTGTAAGTTTTCAAATTTCAACCACATCTCAGCCCCTAAGGTTTTAGAAATGGTTTCTGAGAAAACAAAGGGAGTTTTTACAACTAAACCTTCCAAACGCTCTGCGGCAGCATGAACATCATCTAATGTTGGAAAGCCATTTTTAACCTGTTGCTGTATCATTTATCCAGTCAGCCTCAATACACTACAAATCAATTATTTTTTAAAAACGGCAACAATATTTCATATTGACCATTAGAGTTTTCAGCATATCCAACATATCTCTAATATACAAAAAATTTTATTCCAAAAATTGAAGATTTAAACTTCCATAAAAAAAGCCCGTTGTGGGCTTTTTATTTAATTTTCAGAATATTAACGTTTATTTATTGGCTTTGAGCACTCAAGCCTTCCGTAGACATATTTTGTTCAGCTATTTTTTCATCAATAGCAAACTGAATATCAGAAAGCTTGGCATTAGCTGCATCCATACCAGATTTCATAGTAGCTTCACGGCCTTTGACATCAAAAATATGTGCTTTTTCTCTTAAATCTGGCTGAATAACAACATCTGCATATTGCAATTCTTCTGCTGCCAAACGCCCTTGCATAATATTAATATTCTGATTAAACAGTCCCCAAACATTCGAAGTTTCTGTATAAATAGGTTGAGCTAGAATATCAACTGCAATAATGACATCAGCACCTAAATCACGAGCCACTTCAACTGGCACAGGACTCACTAAGCCGCCATCAACATATTCAGATTTACCAATTTTAGTCGGCACAAACATACTCGGAATCGAAGCAGAGGCTCTCACGGCTTGCCCAGTATTGCCGTAGTTAAATACGGTCTTAGTGCCATGCTTCAGTTCAGTTGCCACCACATACATTGGAATCTTCATTTTTTCGAGTGGCATATTATTTACTTGCTGGTTAACGTAGTTCTCTACTTTTTTGCCATCAAAAAAGCCTTTTAAACCGATACTAATATCACGGACATCGCCAGCTTTCATTTTTAAAGCAGTATCACGCAGTTCAGCAGGTGTTTTACCACTCGCATAAATTGCTCCAACAATACTACCCGCACTCGTACCTACAATAAAATCTGGGCGAATACCATGTTGTTCTAAAACTTCAATCACCCCTATATGAGCATAACCTCGTGCTCCACCGCTACCCAATACAAGCGCAAGAATAGGACGTTTTTGCATTTTTTTAATTCTTGCAAAAGGTTGATCGACAGGACGAGCATAAGCTTCTGTCGTTTGCGGTTTTAGAGCAGCAGACAAGTGTGTGGTGGTCTGGCATCCCGCCAACACCATAGAGAGTCCGAGAACCCACAATTTAAGCTGTTTCATGGCCCATCTTCGCACTATGAGGTTTAAGTTCGGATTGCAATTTTAGTTGCTACTTTCGTGAAAAGCTGTAGTGAATTTATT
>NZ_JBWZNA010000029.1:0-31214 GCF_056725885.1 Acinetobacter sp. GRABPA_MV_2 | reverse complement strand
TTCTTTAAATATTAAAATTGATTTTATACAGAAAAACGTAGAACGAAAATGTAATCAGTTAGAAGAAACTGGTTAAATATAGAAGAGCTAATTTTAATTGATAAAAGGTTCTTCTATAAGCTATTATTTTAACTGTCTACGGGCATGTTTTAGAGCAGTTCGAAGACCTTCTTCTAAAGTCGGGTGATAAAAGGGTTTCTCTATAATATCATTTAGCGTTAATTCTTCACCGATTATCCAGCTTAATAAATGGGCCATATGTTCAGTTGCTTCTGTAAATAGCTCAGCACCTAAAAGTTTTTGGCTTTCCCGTTCAATATAAACTTCAATAGCACCTTTATTTTTTCCAAGAACTATAGCTCTTCCTTGTCGTTCATAAGAGGCCTCGCCTATAATAAAATCTATACCTTCATCTTTTAATTGCTTATAACTTTGACCTACGATCGCCATTTCAGGATGACTAAAGACAATTCCCAATGGCGTAAGTGTCTTAACTGAGTTTACCTGTGGATAATTTAAACAGTTATAAACAACTTTTTTACCTTCATGTGCTGCTTCATGTTGTAGTGGCGTTGAGGTGTAAGCGTCACCGACAACAAAAATTGGATATGTATCTAATTGCTTGGTTTTTGCATTTATAGGTAATAACTTAATATCTTTGAATGAATTATCAATATTTTCTAGTTTTAAAGTATTGAGTAAGCTTGTACGCCCTGTTGCAGCTAAAACATATTCAACTTTGAGAGTTTTCTCTGTTCCATCAAGTTTATAGTTTAATAAAACACTTTCCTCACTGACTTTAACCTCACTTGGCAATGTTTCGAATAGTATTGTTAACTCTTTTCCTAGCTCTTCTTGAGCAAGCTGTTGAAGTCTAGAACTAGTCAATATCCCAATTCGTTTACTACGAGCAAAGATTGTAGTTTTTACCCCTAACCGATGCATAGCTTGGGCAATCTCAAGAGCAATTACACCGCTACCAATTACAGCAATGGATTTAGGAAGTGTTTCTAATTCAAATATTTGATCTGTGGTTATAAGCCGATGCTCTAGTTCTTGCTTCCAAGTTTGATCATAACTAGGAGTAGAACCAACCGCCAAAATAAAACTTTTTGATTGATATTGTTTACCGTTAACTTCTACAGTTTGGGTATCAATAAAATGTGCTTTGCCAGAAATTTTATGCTCAGTTGGCCATTGCTCTACATCTTTTAAAGTTGCTTGCGTAAATCGGTCACGTAAGGTCTGCACATGTTGCATCACTTGATCTGTATTAATCTTTGCAGATACGTCTAAAGCAACTTCTTGAGCATTTTGAATATCAAACATGCGGTTGGCTGTTGAAATGAGGACTTTACTTGGCATACAGCCTACGCGAGC
Organism: Acinetobacter sp. GRABPA_MV_2; assembly: GCF_056725885.1. NCBI lineage: Bacteria > Pseudomonadati > Pseudomonadota > Gammaproteobacteria > Moraxellales > Moraxellaceae > Acinetobacter > Acinetobacter sp. GRABPA_MV_2. The sequence goes on along the minus strand of NZ_JBWZNA010000029.1, from coordinate 29,834 downwards.
ACAAGTGGTATCCCATGGTCCATCATTTATAATTAAAATATTATTAGTATGTTTAACGGCTTCTTTATATGCGCTAATACCAGCAGTACCTGCGCCAATAATAATGATATCGAACATTATAAATCCCAGTATCTATAAATTTTCCATTTAATAAGTTACATAATAAAACATAATGTAATTTATGTTTACAGAGTAAGGTGAATATGATTACACTAATAATATAAATAATTAAAAAATCTTATACCTTTAGGAAAGATTGGGGAAATGAAAAGTATGTATAAAAAACAACTTACCTTGAAGTTGTCAGCTATTGCTGTATCAATTATGTTAGCAAGTTGTGGTGGGGGAGGTAGTGATGGTTATTATCAAAATAGCTCATCAAATAGTAACTCATCATCTGGAAGTAATAACAGTGGATCGCAGCAGGCCACTGCTACAGCTTTAAAGATAGAATTAGATAAATTATCAGTTGCAGCGACGAATGATACTCTAACTGTTACTGTAAGAGCTCTAGATATAAATAAAGGTGGTGTGGCTGGTACTAAAGTTAGTTTGAAATTAGAGGATCCAACAAATAATTTATCTATAGAGGGTGTATCAACTCAAACTACAGATGCGGCGGGTAATACTGTTTATATTATAAAAACACCAAAAACATCGAGTTCGATAAATGAGTTGGTGAAAAATGGTTTTAAATTAGTTGCTTCTACAAATAATGGTACGCTTACTCAGGAACAGACTGTAACGGTTACAGGAAATAATAGTAGCGCTGAAGCTGATACCACAAGTATCGTGTTGTTTGATGCTACAAAGACCTCTTTAAATGTTAGAGGTGATCAGACAACTATTACATTAACAGCTGTAGATGCAAATGGTGCAACTTTAGCAAATCAAGCGATCACACTTAAAGTTAAAAACTCAGTCTCAAACGGTGTTAGATTTACACCAAATGCAACTCAAACTGATGCAAATGGCCAGATCACCTATACTTTATCTTTTAATGAAAATCAAAGATCCTCATCATATAGTGCTGCTCAATTTGTAACAGATGATCTTGTTTTAGAAGCTAACTTTGGACAATCAACAAAAATTTATACCTATAAACTTGATGTTGTTAATTCTGATGTGCCAGTAGCAGTAGGTGCAATTGCTGTAGCATATAATCCGACAACTATGGAAGATACAACGGATGGAGTCTATTACTATAAAAATATCTCAGTACAAGTAACTGATGTAGATGGTAAGCCGATACCAAATCAAGATGTAGTTATGGGAGTTAATGCTCTTGCCTATTATAAAGGAGCATTTGATTTTTTTGACACCTCTAATCCTGTGGACGGTAAACCTGATGAATATCTTCCTGCTATCAGAGTCGCATGTACTTCACCGGTTCAAGCGGTAAATGTTAATGGTGAGGTTATTAATCAATTAAAGCCGCTTAAAGAAAATTCTACAGTTCAAGTTGTATCGTATATTAATAATGCTGGTACTGCTGCAACCAATAATAAATATACAACAGACGGGAACGGACGCTTTGACCTTAAGATTCAATATCCTAAAATATATGCATCGTGGTTAACTGTTCAGCTAACGGCTAAATCTACAGTTTCGGGAACTTTAATTAAAGGGTCTACATCTCTTACGTTAGATTATTTGAAAAAGGATGTCACTGTTAGTGATGGTATTGCCCCGAATATATTAAGCCCATATGGAATAGATCCAAATTGTGCAAATGGTAAGTAATATAAAAAGAAGCAGCATGTAAGCTGCTTCTTTTTTAAATGCGTGTACCCATAGTTACACCTACTGTCGGTCGTACTTGCATCGAGGAGCATGCGCTAACGATTAAACAGCTTAAAAGAACGAATATAAATTTATTCATAGAAAAATTAATAAATGAATCAAAAGATATGAATACTCTAAATTAATATTATTTTTAGTTCTGTTGAGTTCATGCAGAGATATGCAAAATAATTTATCAAAAACCCTACTTGAAATAAGAAATAGGGTTTTCAAGAGAATTAATTTCTTAAATTTAGTCGTCTAACAAATCCATTTGTTTTGCTAATTGATATAAATTATTTGAACGGTTTCCTGTACGGCAGAACATCAGCACAGGTTTTGGCAATTCATTATAATGATTGGCAAAAGTACGTACATCTAGCTCAGTAATTTGTCCAGCTACAACAGGTTGATAGACATAGTCTAAGCCTACTTGACGTGCTGCTTCTTCAATCTGAGCGCTTGTAGGTTGTTCTGGGCCGCCTTCCATATCTGGTCGGTTATTAATAATAGATTTAAATCCTTTTTCTACAACTTGGCCAACGTGTTCTGGACCAATTTGACCTGCGAAACCAACATTATCTGACATTTCGTCACTCCAAAATTTAACAAAACCTCTTATGCTGTATCATAGCATTAAGCTTAACCTGAGATACAAGACACTAAAATGTTGTTCCTACATAGATAAAACTTATGTCATAGAACAGCTCTAGATTTTTAAAAGGCGATCAGGATGTTTTTTGTAAATTCATTACTTCGACCATAATGCCACGGAGCACATATGCACGCTTATACGGTTGAGCCTTTATATGTTCCATGTGATCAGGAAATGATCGCAGCTGACTTTTATATTCCAAAAACAAATAATAAATCTGCGGTAATTATCATGGCGCATGGTTTTGCCGGATTGCGTCAATTTAAACTTATTCAGTATGCCCAGCGATTTGCTCAAGCAGGTTACGCTGTTATTTTATTTGATTACAGATATTGGGGCGGCAGTACTGGCAAGCCTAGAGAAATGGTCTCCATCAATTCACAATTAGAAGATTGGAAGACAGTGATTCAATATGCTTCGACTTGTAAACTTGTAGATAACCGAAGGATTGTGCTTTGGGGAACTTCTTTAAGTGGGGGATATGCGCTAAGCCTAGCTTCTGAGTTAAAGAATATTCAAGCAGTTTTAGTACAAATTCCCTATGTAGATGGCGCTGAAACTGCCAAGCTCTATCCTTTGCAGCGCTATCCTCAAGCATTGAAGCTATCAAGTCAGGATTATATGGGATCAAAGATGGGGCTTAATCCAAAGAGATTACCTGTTGTTGATCAACATAACTTATGCTTTATGCCTACAGCAGATAGTTATTATGGCTATTTATCGATTGTAAATCCTGATTATTATTGGAGCGGGGAAGTCCCTGCTCGCGTCTTTTTTAATTTGATGCGATACCGTCCAATTCAGGTTGTACGTCAGATTAATATTCCAGTTTTATTTATTGCAGCCCAAAAAGATTCACTTATTCCTATTGAGTCAAGCCGTGAAGCTGCCACAAATATTGCGCCTTTTGTGAGTTATCATGAATGGGATATGAAACATTTTGATATCTATCACGGTTCATGGTTTGAAAAAGCAGTGACAACCCAATTAGAATTTTTACATCAGCATATAGGAGTGATGTAAATGATTATTGTATGTGCATCGTGTGGTGCTAAAAACCGAGTTCCAGAAGAAAAACTTCCGGAGCAACCAAGTTGTGGGCAATGTCATCAGCCATTACTACCGCTTGCACCAATTGAGCTAAATGAGCAGAATTTTAGTAACTACATCACGAATAGTGATTTACCTATTCTTATAGACTTATGGGCAGAATGGTGCGGACCTTGTAAAATGATGGCTCCACATTTTGCGCAGGTCGCAAAACAAAATCCAGGCGTTATCTTTGCCAAGATTAATACCGAAGAATCTCCTCGCTTGAGCCAAGCTTTTCATGTGAGAAGTATTCCGACACTTGTCTTAATGAATAAAACGACAGAGGTCGCGCGTATTAGCGGGGCATTACGTGCGCCTGAATTGCAACAGTGGCTCGATCAACAACTTCAAACGAATTTCGGGAGCTAAGGTGTCAGAAGCTTATACCAAACCAGAAGGAATTTTATCCTTACAAACGATTGCCATGCCAGCAGATACAAACTGGAGTGGTGATGTATTTGGTGGATGGATTGTGTCACAAATGGACTTGGCTGGAGCAATTCACGCAGAACGTTTCAGTCGTGGTCGCTGTGCTACGATTTCTATTAATCAAATGACCTTTTTGGTTCCGGTAAAAGTTGGCTTTGTCATTAGTTGCTATACCAAAATCTTAAAAGTTGGAAATACTTCTATTCAGATGCAAATTGAAGTTTGGGATAGTCATGATGACTCTCGTGAGCCAATACGCATTACAGAGGGAGTGTTTACCTTCGTAGCAGTAGATGTAAAAGGTAATAAGCGTCAAATACCTGAAGAAGCGAAACAAAAGTTTTTAGAAACTCAATAAGAATTAGAAAGCCTGAATATACGTATTCAGGCTTTAATTTTATTCAAAAGAAAAACTATTTTTTAGAAATTAAAACATCGTATTTGTATTTTTGCTTTGCTCAGGAATATTTTGTATCACATCCCAATGCTCTACGATTTTTCCATTTTCGACACGGAATATATCAACAATCGCTCTTCCTCTGTCTTTTTCGTTTTCAGTGGAATGAACATGTAAAACGACAAGATTACCTTCAGCAATTGCACGTTTAATCTCATTTTTAGCTTGCGGATTCTTTTGGAATTTTTCAGTGAAGAAATTAACAAAAGGCGCTTTCCCATCTGGAACATTAGGATTGTGCTGAATGTATTGTTGACCAATATAGCGGTCTGCATATTCTTTGACTTTATGTTTTAAAAAGACACCTTCATAAAAGTCGGTCACTATTCTTTTGTTTTGAGCACTTACTTTATCAAGAGCTTCTGATTTAGCCGAAGTTACTTTACTGGCTTTAATGTGAGGTTCAGTCGCGTGAGAACTTATTGTTGTAAATATTAAACTGGTAAATAAAGAGGAAAGAATTAGTATTTTTTTCATTTTTAACCTCAAGATATAAAATATTAGTTTTATATCTTGAGGTAAATAACCATCTAAAAATACTTTAGATTAGTTATTATTTCTTACGTTTAGGTAACCATGCCCACAGCATTTGACATTGAATTGGCTCATTGCCTGCGTCATCAATCACAGTAACAGGAATCACAAGTTCACCTTTCTCATTATCTGCAATAAACTTTTGTTGTTCAGCAGACAATGTCGCTGTAGCAGTCAAACCGCCTTCAACCACTTTTAAATAATCTACATGTAATGATTTGATTAATAAAATTCGATTATCAGGAATATGTAAACCGGTTAGAAAACCCGTTGCAGTTTCTGCTAAAAGCGCCATAGCCGCAGCGTGGACGCCTTTAATATGATTCTGCATATTTTTTTGGTTATCTAAACGGACAGTAACGTGGTTTGAGTCTACTTCCAGATAGCGGATGTTTGCTGTACCCACCATTGGCACGATACGACCAAACGCCTTGCTCCAAAGCGTGCTCCGAATACCTTTAGGGAATTTTGAAGTTGCTTTTACCAGTTTTGATAGACGGTTGGATTGAGACATGGGATTACCTTAGCTTTAAATGGCCGACAAGATATTAATCTTTAAAGTTATTAAACTGTAATGGCACACCGAATTGTTGTTCACGTAAAAAAGTCATAACTTGTTGTAAAGTGTCACGCTTTTTATCAGTTACACGAATTTTGTCGCCTTGAATAGAAGATTGCACTTTAACACCACTTTCTTTAATGGCTTTATTAATTTTTTTTGCAGTATCAGAGTCAAGACCGTCTTTAAGTTTAATGACTTGTACAAAATTTTTGCCTGAAGCAGAGGCTTTTTGTGGATCAAGTGCTTGAACATCAATTTTTCGTTTATAAAAATGATTTTCTAACATGTTATAAACTTGTTCACACTGGAAATCACTTTCGGTACTGATTTTGATTTCTTTATTTTTTTCATTTAATTCGATAGAAACATCGTGACCACGAAAGTCAAAGCGTGTGGCAATCTCTTTTTGTGTGTTTTGTACAGCATGATTAACTTCAAATAACTCTAATTCAGAGACAATATCGAAAGAAGGCATAGTTTAGACCTTTACAAAGGGAAAGAATATTTGAGATGCTAAGAGGGTTTTCTTCATTTGCCAAGTGTTGTTTACATCAAAGGAGTGCACAATGATCCGTAAACAAGAAATTACAACATTTGAGTTCCCAGAAAATGCTGTTATCTGGGATGTCCGTGATACTAATGCTTATGCAGAAGGGCATGTTAAAGGTGCGGTGAATCGCCCAATTAATGATTTGAATGCTGATATTTTGAACCAGGTCTCTGCGGGTCAGCCGATTTATATTTTATGTGGTGGTGGTAGCAAAGCTCCTCGTGCAGCTGAGAAACTAGAAGGATTGGATGCCTCGCGTGAATATGTCGTGCTGATGGGCGGGACACGTGCAGCTCGTGATGCCGGCTTGCCTCTAGAGCAGGGCGCATAAAAAAAAGCACCTTCGGGTGCTTTTTTATTGAAGTGAATTATTGCGGTTTAAAATAAGGCTTTTTAGGTTTCACTTTCTTTTGAAACCGTTGAGGATTCAATTTTTGTAATAGGCGGTCCGGTACCGGGCAAGCTTCTCCTAATATTTGAGCAACTAAGATTTCACTGCACAGGGGTGCAAATAAGAAGCCTTTAGAGCCAAGCCCAGCAAAAGTAGCAATTCGGCTATTCTCCTGCATTTTTCCAACCAGAGGAAAATAATCCAAGCTTTGAGCCCGTATAGATGCACGGCCTTGCCATGTCGAAGGTAATGGTAACTTTTCAGCATATTCAGGGAATACACTGTGGATTAATTCAAAGTTATGCACATGGTCTTCGGGAAGTACATCTTGATCTTCACGATTTGGGTAGAAAGACGCACCTAAAATCATTTGTGAAGCATCAAGTTGCATGCAATAGCCGCCATAGCTATACGCTTCATTTAAAGGTAGAGGAGCAAATGTATTATCAACCCAGCTGACTTGTCCACGTATTGGTTTTAACTGTGGATAGCTGTCAAATAAAGCAGCACTTTCTCGAGCACAGCACACAACAACATGGTCTGCTTCTGCAATAATTTCATTATTGGTTTGCAATTGAACTTTATTTTCAGAAGAAATAAGTGCTGTGACATGAGCAATTTTGAGATTGATACATGGATGCTGCAAAATTTCATCACGTAATTGATGTGGTGAGACAGAGCCAGCCTCAGTTAGTAATATGTTTGAGTAATCAGTTTCAAGTGAGTTCGCTGAGTTGGTAACAACTTGAGCTGGATACTGATTTACCAAATCAAGAAGTTCATCTGCATTTTTTAATGCAATTTGCTGGATTTGAAGCGGGCGGAATGCTTTGAAATTTTTATAAAAATTTAAAGCATGTTGCCAACTTAAGGTCATGAGATGTTCATGACTTTGTTCAATTGGGCATAGTTTCGGATTAAGTAATGCCAATGGGTTTCCAGACGCGCCCGATAACGGATTGGTTTGCTCGTATAAGGTCACTTGGTGGCCACGTGCTGCAAATGCCCACGCCGTGCTTAAACCTGCTACACCAGCCCCTATAATCGCAATATGCTGTTGCTCTGTAGCCAATGCGTGGGTTTGTCCTAATTCTGTGGAACCCTGATCAGATTCAGGCAGCTTCCAGACTGCTTTGAGCATTTCTCGTTTATGGCCAAAACCACGTGGACGAGAAATATCGATACCATGTGCTTTTAGTCCACGTTTTAAAATGCCAGCAACACTAAAAGAGGCGAATGTAGTGCCATAACCTGAAAGACGGACAATATTATTTAAAACATTTTGTTCCCACATGTCTGGGTTACAAGATGGTGCAAAGCCATCTAAAAACCAGGCATTCACAGCTTTAGTTTTAGCCATGCTTGGGAAAATCTCTTGCGCATCTCCAAGCCATAGATCGATGCTAAAACGTTCTTTAGGGAAAGTTAAACGATGACATCCAGCAATAGGCAAGGGATATTGTTCAATTAACTGCTCTGCAAACGGTTTAAGTTCATCCCAGACATTTAAAGCGCGAATAAGATCAGCTTTACTTAATGGAAATTTTTCCACGCTAATTGCATGTAAATGGCTTTGATTATTAGGACGGACTTCCTGCCAAAGTTGCCAGAGTGCAAGAATATTTAAACCCGTACCAAAACCGGTTTCTCCTACACTGAAATATTCAAAATCTTTTAAATTGGCTAATCGTTCTGATAAGTCATTACCATTTAGAAAAACATGTCGTGTTTCAAGTAGGCCATTATCTTTAGAGAAGTAGACATCACCAAATTGTTTAGAAATGGGAATCTCGATACCATCGACGAATTCCCAGTCCAGCTCTGCTGTTTGGATACGGTTTGATACGTTCATTGAATTTAATAGATCGCTTGGGATTACCACTGGCGTCGACGTTTTGTATGAATATAACTAGCAATAAAGAAACCTAGCAATACGCCACCTGCTAAGGTAACAGCGCCATATAAAAACATTTGCGCACTTCGTTCGCTTTGTAAGACTTGAACCTGAACAGAGAGATTATCATTTTTTAACTGCAACTCTTGGTTCTGAGCCAATGCTTCAAGATTGGCATGCTCTAACTGCTTTAAGCGAGAGGCTTGATCTTGAACTAAAGCTTTGATTTTTGCGTCTTGCTGTTGCTTATTCTTTGCGAGCTGTTCTGCTGTAAGTGGTTGTGCTGCAGTTGGTGCTGTTTTGACTCCAGTTGCCGATGTTGGAGCTGGTTTAGCGGCTTGAGTTGAAGGCGCACTTGGAGACGGAGTTGCTGGTGTCGCAGCAGGTTCAACTGCTCCAGCAGTTGAACATATCAAACACAAGCCAAGAAAGCTTTTGATTGCAAGCTGCATGCGATTACCCTTTTGGAAATGCTTTATTAAACGGTTTTACATCAACGTGAGCATAAATGCCTTCTTTAAGAAACGGTTCTTCTTTTAACCATTCATCTAATGCTTCGCGACTGTCGAATTCAACAATCATGGTGCTACCAAAGAAGCCTGCTTGCGGATCATTAGGATCTTTTGGCATAGCACCCGCTGCAACAAGGCGGCCTTCATCATCGAGTTTTTGTAAGCGTTCGATATGCTGAGGGCGTACTGCCAAGCGTTTTTCTAAAGTTCCTTCGTTATCGGTACAGCTTAGAACAAAAAAAGGCATGTAATCGTATCTCTATAATTAATCAGGAAGCATTTTAAGCATCTGGTGACTTAAAATGTTTACGTAAAATAATGAACTGAATAATGATAAATGAAAACATCACGATCATGTCACCAAATGCAGTAAATTCGCCCCAATATTTTCCACCGTGAAATAAAAATGCGAAGAAAACATGTAGACAAGACATCACGACAAACATCGCTGCCCAAGCGAAATTGAGATTTTTCCAACCTTTTTCACTCAAATCTAAAATCGGGTCAAATAAGCGTTGAATGAGTGGTTTACGATCTTTACCAAACCAAGGTGAAATCAAGAATGCGCCTGCGAAAACTAAATTTAAAATCGCAGCTTTGAGACGAATATAGAAATCGTCACTTAACATGAGGGTGATACCACCAAAAATGACAGTCATAAACAATACAAACCACTGTTGTTTGTCTAAGCGGAATTTTTGGAAAACGAATAGGGCACCATATACCACAAGCATTGAAATAATTAAGCCAGTAGTCGCTACAAGAATATTATTATTATCGGCACCACCAGCAGACCCGATCAGTTTCAGTAAAGGATGCTGGGTGTCAGTTGGATCAACTGTTTTATATAAATAGAAGAAAATAATTAATGGAACAAAGTCCAGAAGTGCTTTCATGTTAGAGTATCTGATCAGGTTTGGCGAATGGCATAGTATAAAAGATGCAAGGCATAGATTTACATACACATAGCAATATTTCTGATGGAACTTTGTCTCCAGAATTGCTGGTGCAAGCTGCTATAGATGTGAACTTGCATATGTTGGCTTTGACTGACCACGATACAATGGATGGGTTACAGCGTGCAAAAATTGCTGCACAAGATCATGATTTAAATATTATTTCTGGCACAGAAATTTCTAGTCAGTGGTCGCGCCCAAGCACTAAGAAGAGTTATGGTGTACATATTGTTGCTTTAAATATGCAAGATGAAGCACCAATTTTAGAAGCATTAGAACAACAAAAAAGAATTAGAGCGCAAAGAGCTAAAGTGATTTGTGAGCTATTAGAAAAATGTATTGGTTTTCAGATTTATGATGATGTTCTTGCTAAAGTAGAACATCAGGCGGATAGGGTAACAAGAACTCACATTGCTAAAACATTGGTCGAGAAAAGTGTCGTGACTCGTCCTCAACAAGCATTTGATCGTTTCTTAAAAGAAGGAAAACGTGCTTTTGTAAAGTTTGAAGGATTAGGCTTAAAAGAAACCATTGATGTGATTCATCAAAGTAAAGGCTTCGCAGTATTAGCACATCCGACCCGTTATGATTTATCTGCAACTAACGTTCGTTATTTAATTGAATTGTTCGCGACATCAGGTGGAGATGCAATTGAGTTACCTCCACCAATGGAACCTCTATCTACTCGTCAGATGATTGATCGAATGATTGAACAATATCAGTTGGCGGTTTCTATTGGCAGTGATTTTCATGGTGAAAATATGCCATGGATTAAACTAGGAAATACGCCTAAACCTACCGATAAGCAGCATGGGATTTGGGAGCGCTTTGTTTAAACTCTACAGTAGGTTGTTATCCTGAGCTTGAATTGGTGGTGGAGTAGGTTTACCGAGCGTCCCTAAAAGTTCAATCTCGATACTACGTACCATAGCATCTAAGGGTAAGTCATTACTTTGCGTACCGAATGGCTCTTCAATTTCAGAGCTTAGTGCATCTAGACCTAAAAATGTGTATGCCAAAATTCCAACTAGTAAAGGCGTTGCTAATCCAAGTAATGACCCAAGACTAAAAGGCAACATAAAACAGAAAAAATAGACTGTGCGGTTGAGTAAAACTGAATAGGCAAATGGAATGGGCGTATTGGCAATCCGGTCACAGCCAGTTTGTACAACACTTAAATCTGAAACATTTTTATTCATTTGTGCATAGATGATGTCAGAAATTTCACCTTCTTTAAGTGCCTGCAACAATTCCCAGTGAATGAGACTGAGTGTGTACTGAGGAGCATTATTTTGTTGGTAGAGTTGAGTGAGTGCTTGCTGACTCATACCACTGGTTTGTATTAACTCAGTTGGGTTCGCCGTCTGACGACGTAAACGGTCACGCAATACATTAGCAAAAACAATCACATGTTGAATAACACGCTCACGGCGAGCTTGAGTTAAAATACGACAATCGCGGTCAAAATGGCGTGAAGTTGCAATTAGAACGCCCCATAATTTTCGGGCCTCCCACCAACGGTCATAACATGCACTATTTTTAAATCCTAGGAAAATAGAAAGTACGACACCAATGAGCGTGAAGCCAACCAAAGGAATCTCTGGAAAGCGATAAAGATTGATGTATTCGACTCCACCAATGATTGCCGAGATCAGCATCACAACGCCTAGGGATGGCAAAATTTTGGGTAAAATTGTGCCTCGCCAAGAGAATAATACTTTGAAAATACTAGGCTGTTCCCGAACAATCATTTTATTTTAAACATCGCTATTTTTGTTTTGATCTTCTAGGCTTAGTGTTACTTTGTCAATATCATTGAACTGATATTGTTGTTGGGTTGAGCAGTTGTTGTTCAGCAAAGGAAAAGCTCCCTTCAGGTGAGATAATAAAGTGGTCAAGCAGACGAATTTCGACAAGCTGACAAGCCCGTTCAAGTTGCTGAGTTAAGGCAATATCTTCGGAAGACGGTTGTGCTGAACCAAATGGATGATTATGTGCAATAACGAGCTGGCAAGCATGTTGCTGTAAGGCGTAGCGTAAGGTTTGATTGACCGAAACTGCGCAATGCTGAACTGAACCAAAGAATAGCTTTTTAAAATGAAGCTTTCTTAGTTCTGGATCTAGACACAAAACAGCAAAGACTTCTTGTTTCTCACCCTTTAGTTCATAGCGCAGATAATCCAACACTAGATCTGATGAATGGAGGCTGAGATTATTTGTCTGGAAGTGATGATTGAGATAACGCCGTCCAAGTTCTTTGACTGCCAGCAATTGTGAATATTTCGTTGCCCCAATGCCATTAAATTGAGTTAACTCACTAAATGAGGCATCAAACACTGCATTAAGGTTACCGAAGTGCTGAATGAGTAAACGAGATAACTCGACTGCTGAATATTGCCTTGAACCTGAGCGAAGAAAAATCGCCAGTAGCTCAGCATCTGATAGACTTTGTGGACCTTGTTGTAATAACCGTTCTCTTGGCCGTTCTTGTTCAGGCCAATTTTTAATAGAAGTATTCATATTCCCCAGCATTATTCGCTTAAAATTTTATTTTGTTTGCCCAATCAATCTTGGGTCTGCGCGTATTTAATGCTATTGTGAGCGCCACTGCAACAGAAAGGTATCCTGTTCGTGAGCTTTGATCTAAGCGTTATTCCTCATAAAAACATTGTTTTAGCTGTTACTGGCGGAATTGCTGCCTATAAAAGTGCCATCTTAGTCCGCCGTCTCAAAGATTATGGCTTTGACGTGCGAGTGGTGATGACACATGGTGCGCAGGCATTTATTACACCATTAACTTTTCAGGCTCTTTCTGGTAATCCTGTTCATACTGAACTTCTAGACCCAGCGGCTGAAGCAGGTATGGGACATATTGAATTAGCACGTTGGGCTGATTTATTACTAGTCGCACCTGCAAGTTGTGACACATTGGCTAAATTTGCGAATGGTTTGGCAGATGATTTACTCAGCACGGTGTTTTTGGCAACAAAATCTCCTGTCTGGGTAGCTCCGGCGATGAACCAGCAAATGTGGGCGGCTAAAGCAACTCAACGTAATTTGCAAACCTTAGTCGAAGATGGCGTACATGTGATCATGCCGGATGCGGGTGAGCAGGCTTGTGGTGATGTCGGCTTAGGCCGTATGCCTGAGCCAGAAGAAATTGCTCGCCAAGTTGCAGGCTATTTCCATCAAGCTCAACGTGCCATCGCTGAGAAATTTGGGCTGTTGGCAGGTAAGCGAGTAGTTATTACTGCTGGGCCGACACGTGAAGCGATTGATCCTGTGCGTTATATCTCAAACCATAGTACTGGAAAAATGGGCTTTGCTTTAGCCGCTGCTTGTTATGCTGCTGGCGCGCAAGTGACTCTGATTGCTGGACCTGTAAGTTTAGATACGCCAAATGGTGTTCAACGTGTAAATGTTGCTTCAGCACGACAAATGCTTGACGTCAGTATGAGTTCTCTAGAAACAGGCTGCGATATTTTTATTGCAACTGCCGCAGTCGCAGACTATCGCGTAGCAGAAGTTGCTGAGCATAAAATTAAGAAAGCAGGGGATGAGTTGAATGTTTCCCTTGTAAAAAATCCAGATATCGTGGCGACAATCGCAGGTCAGGAAAAACGTCCATTTATGGTGGGCTTTGCCGCCGAAACGCAGAATGTTGAAGAATATGCGGCAGGAAAACTTGTTGCTAAAAAACTAGACATGATTGCCTGTAACGATGTATCACGTGCTGATATTGGGTTTGCTTCTGATGAGAATGCGATGACAGTTTTCTTTGCTGAAAGCTATCACATGAAAAAGCGTGAGTTAGAGAAAGCATCTAAGCAAGAAATTTCTCAACAATTGGTTGAAGCAATTTCGGATGCCCTGCGCCGTAAATAAATAATTTTTGAATCAAATAAAAAAACCGCGAATGAATCGCGGTTTTTTTATTTGTCTTAATTTAGACAGCTTAAGGAATTTCATCCTCAAATTCAGGTTTAACCTGAACGATGAAGTCTTGGCGGTTAAGACCACGCCATAATGCAAATGCAGTACCGATATAAATCGAAGAATAAGTACCAACAAATACACCAACAAACATTGCCACAGAGAACCAGTGTAGACCATCGCCACCTAAGAACATCATCGCTAGAACAACCAGCAATAACGTCATTGATGTATGAATGGTACGACGTAAAGTCTCAGTTAACGCAATATCAACGATTTCACGAGGAGTCGCACCGCGAATTTTCCGGAAATTTTCACGGATACGGTCTGACACTACAATGTTATCGTTAAGCGAGAAACCAATAACAGCAAGTACTGCAGCTAACACTGTAAGGTCAAATGGCCATTGGAATAATGCAAAAGCACCAATAATAATGATGATGTCGTGGAATAAAGACATTACGGCACCCATCGCGAGTTTGAACTCAAAGCGGATGGTTACGTAGATCAACATTAAGATAAGTGCAAGTGCAACGGCACCAGCAGAACGAACATAGAGTTCGTTACCAACTTGACCACCAACAGAGTCCACTTTATGAACTTCGGCAGTATTATTTGGTAACTGCACTGCTTTAGTAATCGCATTATTAAGGTCTTCAACCTTAACTTCTTGTACTGGCATGCGCACAAGTAAGTCTTTATTACTACCTAAGGTTTGTACTACAGCATCTTTAAAACCAGCTTTATCGAGTGCCTGAATAACTTCAGACTGATTGGCTGGTTGAGCATAGTTAAGCTCAGCTGAAACACCACCTGTAAAGTCTAAACCGAGGTTAAGACCTTTAGTCGCAATAAAGAAAATACTCGCCAAAGTAATAAGGATCGAGAAGATCGCCGCAGGTTTAGCAATCTTCATAAATGGGATGATTTTTGCATCATCCGGACGACCATATTGTTTTGAATCTTGTTGAGTCACTTTAGTCATCATCGATCTCCTTAAATGCTCAACTTTTTCAAATTACGACGTTTGCCAAAAATGATTTGTACGATTGCACGAGTTACTGTAATTGCAGTAAACATCGAACAAATAATACCGATCATTAATGTCACGGCGAAACCTTTGATTGGGCCTGTACCAATTGCAAACAAGATGAATGCAACAAGGAACGTGGTTAAGTTCGAGTCAAAAATGGTGTTATAGGCTCGATCATAACCGGCCACAATGGCCTGTTTGGGTGAGGCCCCCCAGAGCATTTCTTCTCGGATACGCTCACATATCAATACGTTCGCATCGACCGCCATACCAATGGTAATAACGATACCAGCAATACCCGGTAAGGTCAGAGAAGCTCCAATCCATGACATTACGGTTAAAATCATTGCCAAGTTAAACACAAGAGCAAAATTCGCGATTAAACCGAATACACGGAAGAAAACCACCATCCAGATTGCAACGAGCAAGAAGCCGATTTGAGTAGACAATACACCTTTATCAATATTTTCTTGACCAAGGCTTGGACCTACTACACGCTCTTCAACAAAGTACATTGGCGCAGCTAAAGCACCAGCACGAAGCATTAATGCAAGTTCAGATGCTTCTTGAGGAGAACTTAAACCGGTAATACGGAAAGTCGAACCTAAAACAGCTTGAACTGTTGCAGCGTTAATGACTACAGACTCAGTGTATGGCGTACGAACTTCTGTTTGTGCACCAGTTTTTGGATCTGTGACATAGTTAATTTTTTGCTTGTTCTCGATGAACAATACCGCCATGCGTTTACCAACAGCATTACGGGTTGCATCGGACATCAGCTTACCGCCAGCACTGTCGAGCGTAATATTTACTTCGGCACCGCCAGAGTCCTGACTAAAGCCAGAGCTTGCATTTTGAACACGCTCACCAGTCAAGATTCGGTTACGTTGCAACAAGAGTTGACGGCCGCTATCTAGAGACTCATAAGCAAAAACTTCTGTGCCCGGAGGTAAAGGTTGACCATTATATTTACCCGTATATGGATCGATATATTGATCATTTAAGTCAGAAACTAAACGGAATTCGAGGTTCGCAGTGCGTCCTAAAACACGTTTAGCTTCTGCTGTATCTTGTACACCCGGTAATTCAACAACAATACGGTTGCTACCCTGACTTTGTACCAATGCTTCTGCAACACCAAGTTCGTTAATACGATTACGTAATGTTGTTAAGTTCTGATTTACCGCATATGACTGAATTTCTTGGCGACGTACATCGGTATAAGTAAGCTTTAAAGTAGAACCTGTAGAGCTTGCTAATGCCTGTTGGGTATATTCATTCCCATTACGACGTAAAAAATCCATTGCTGCATCACGGTCAGCATTGTCAGCAAATTGAACAGTGATCACATTATTGGTTAATGCAAGACTATTAAATTTGATCTTGTTTTCACGGAACTGACGACGCAAATCGGTGGCAGAGGTTTCCATACGTTGGGCAACGGCTTTGTCCATATCTACTTCAAGCAAGAAGTGGACACCACCACGTAAGTCCAAACCAAGTTTCATTGGTTTTGCCCCAATCTTTTGCAGCCATTCCGGTGTGGTTGGTGCAAGGTTTAGGGCGACAACATATTCATCACCTAAGTCACGACGTAATACTTCTTTTGCCTTTAACTGCGCTTCAGATGAACTCACACGCAATAGGGCAGCATTATTTGTAAAAGTATTGTCATGGCTCGCAATATTTGCTGTTTTTAAAATTTGCTCTGCTTTTTTCACCACACTTTGATCAATTTGGGTACCAGCTTTGGCACCGGAAATTTGAACAGCGGGCTCATCCGGATATAGACTCGGCAGTGCGTATAATGTACTGATTACCAGAACAACCAGAATCAGTAAATATTTCCATGCAGGGTAACGCATTCGCTTTCTTCTTAAATGAAAAAGCCGTGCTAAAGCACGACTGTTTTATGATTAAAGGTTATTTAGAGTGCCTTCAGGTAATACTGAAATTACGCTGGCACGCTGAATTTTTACTTCTACACCACGGCTAAGTTCAACAACTGCATAGTCACCTTCAATTTTGGTTACTTTGCCCATTAAACCGCCAGCGAAAACAACTTCACTACCAACACCTAAGCTCTCGATTAAAGAACGGTGTTCTTTAGCGCGTTTTGCTTGAGGGCGCCAAATTAAGAAATAAAAGATTGCAACGAATACGACAATCATCAAGATGTTTGGCAAAATACCATTAGTTGGGCCAGCTGCTGGTGCTGCATGAGCAGCAGAAATTAAAAAGCTCATTTTGATTTCCTAAAGTTAAAAATATGAGTCAGATAACTGACATAATCCTAATTCGTTTTGCAATTTACCTTGTCTTGAGGTTGAGCGCAAATCTAGCTTATTCATCAACCGGACATGGTGGAACCTCTAAACCACGACGGGCATAAAAGTCCTGAACAAATTCGTCAAATGTGCCATTGTCTAATGCATCACGCATACCTTCAGTCAAACGTTGGTAATAACGTAAGTTATGAATAGTACCGAGCATAGATGCTAACATTTCTCCACATTTTTCAAGGTGGAATAGATAAGCACGGGTAAAGTTCTTACAAGTGTAACAATCGCAATGTGGATCGAGCGGGCTCTGATCATGGCGATATTTACTATTACGAATACGTACCAGACCATCAGTGACAAAATAATGACCGTTTCGAGCATTACGAGTCGGCATTACACAGTCAAACATATCGACACCACGGCGCACTGCTTCAACGATATCTTCTGGTTTACCAACGCCCATCAAATAACGTGGTTTGTCATGTGGCATTTTATTTGGTAGATAATCTAAAACTTTGATCATCTCTTCTTTAGGTTCACCTACCGATAAACCGCCAATTGCGTAACCGTCAAAGCCGATTTCTAAAAGGCCATTTAAAGACTCATCGCGTAAGTCTTCATACATACCGCCTTGAATAATGCCAAATAGAGCATTGTGATTTTTGAGCTCATCATGATGATGGGTTTTACAACGTTTTGCCCAGCGTAAAGAAAGCTGCAATGATTTTTGAGCTTCTTCATGTGTCGCAGGGTAAGGTGTACATTCATCAAAAATCATCACGATGTCAGAGTTCAAGACCTGCTGAATTTCCATAGAAATTTCAGGAGATAAAAATACTTTTGAACCATCAATCGGTGAGCGGAAAGTAACACCTTCCTCTTTGATTTTGCGCATTGCACCAAGACTAAAAACTTGGAAACCGCCAGAGTCAGTCAAAATTGGCTTATTCCATTTAATAAAGTCATGCAGGCCGCCGTGTTCTTTAATCACTTCAAGACCTGGGCGCAAATATAGATGGAACGTATTTCCTAAAATAATTTGTGCCTGAATGTCTTCGATGTCACGAGGTAACATGCCTTTGACTGTGCCGTAAGTCCCCACTGGCATAAAAACAGGTGTTTCAACAACACCATGCTCTAAAGTTAAACGACCACGACGGGCGCGCCCCGACTGACCTAATTTTTCAAACTTCATCTAAAAATCCTGAACACGAGCAGAGGCGAAGAAACAGTTCGCTGCTAAAAAGAGGGCTATTTTCCTTGATTCTGCGACGTAGTTCTACTACTAAATGTAGCTGGTTATAAAATAGATAAATTTCCGATAACTTGGAGACTATTTTCTTCCTATTAAAAATTAGGTTTATAGTCAAAATTCTCATTAACAAGATTATCCTTAAAAGGACGAATCGCTTTCTTGGATAAAGTTAAAGTGTTAATAAGATTATTAGGGAATACTTCAATCTGGTTGTTGAACAGCTCGACATTGCGGTTAAAAATGCTAATTGCTGCACCAACATTTTCATTCTGTTCCTGAATGTCATCCATCATTTTGCTATAGAGTGAATCAGCTTTAAGCTCTGGATAATTTTCAACAACAACGTTTAAGCTTCGAATAAGTTCTTGGCTCATTTTCTCGATCTGTTGTAGCTGAGAAATATCAGTGTTATTCACATTTAAATTAAGAATTTGCTGACGTAATTCAGTGACTTTTTCCAATGTCGATTTTTCAAACTGAGTATATTGATTGAGCGTTGATTCGAGAGATTCCAAGGTCTTTACTTTTTGACGCTCGAAATTGGCAACTTCAGCCCAAGCTCTTTTAGTCGCATTAAAGTAACGTACGATGGTGTTACGGATGTGAACGCCCCAGACAATCAGTACGACGAATATCCCCAAGAAAATAAATAAACCTGTCATTTTCACTCCTCTTATTTTTATTCTCTCATTGAGCCTTTTAACTTCTTATTTTTTGATAAGTTGCCAGTTCAGCGCTACGAGAGATTTATTTAATTAAATTAAGCATTAATTGCTGAAATTTTTCATATTGCGGTATAGTCATGGTACGTAAGTGTCCACGTAATGTTGAAACATCATGAATTTCAATTTGCTTGCTGGTGGTCTGAAAAAGATCTTGTTCACCGAGATAACACAAAATTTGCTCTTCATGATGATAAATTAAATCACCTTTAAAGTGCTGAAAAAAATCATTTAATTTTAAAGTTAAACTCGGACTGACTTCGTTGGCTAACTGGTGTTGATTAACCCCGAAAATATTAAGTTCTTGGTTAATTAAAATATCGCTACTTTGCCATTTACTGCTGTAGGGAGTAAAAAAACGAGAACGTTGGTTACTTATAGCAATACCTAATGCAGGCATTTGAAATATAAAAGCGCCCCATAGATCTCTATGGATCTCTTTAACTATTTTTTTATCACTATCTTGATTTTGAAGAATGGGTAAATTATTTACATAGTGATATTTGAACAGCAGAACTTGATGTTCCGTAATGCCATCATCCCACGTAGTGGAAGCAAACTGATTAATTTCATTAGATTTATTACCCCGATTAAACAGTGGAAAGTGTTGCTTTAATTTGCTTAAGACTAAAATTGGTTGAGATTGAATAGGAAGATAGGCCGGTAACTGTTGAAACCGTAATCCATAACGTAAAGTAGTGATACGTTCTTCTAAATAGTGAATGACTTCGCTTAGAGGTTTTTGCGGTTCATAGAGCAAATAGGCCAGAAAACCAGTTAAAAATGCCCATAAGAGGATCAAAATATATTGAATATGAGGATGAAAAAAGTATCCAAATAATAAAGTCGTAATACTGCAAATACCTAACAAATACGGTAATACATTAACAAAACGAAGGTTAGGATCTTCACGCCATGGATGTAACGCATTTAAGAGCTCTTGATCTGTTTGTGACTTTTGTCCAGCATCCCAAAGTCGAGCAATATTGCGAAAAACCTGTGTATTTTTCTTACGTCTTATATGCAGAGCTTCTTGTAAGGTATCAATTGGCATGGAAGTAATGAGGTCATTATCATAAAGTGCTATTTTTAGATTATCTTTTAAATTGAATGAGATAAATAGAAATAAGTTATAAATAATTACTTTTATGATTTCGGCATTTGAGTTTCATTAATGAAATGCTGCAATGTGTTTGCAAATTGCTCAAACTCTGGCATTGAAAGTGTTGTAAGACATTCGGCAAGCTCGCGTACACTAGCGCCATATAAACTTTGCTGGCGTAAAAGATTTACATTACAGAGCCAACATAATGCAGATGTTTCAGGGTGTACATAGAAATCCCCAGGAAAATCTTCCAACATTTTTTCTAATAATAACAAACGGTCAGGGCTTAGAAACTTTACTAAATCCAACTCATTAATTCCGCTCTGTTGATATTTTTGATTAAAACGGATATCACTTGATTCCCAAGCTACACCTAAGCGACAAGCCTTTTTCTGTTGACTTGAAATACTGACTCCGCGAACTGGAAAATTCTCTAAAATGACGCCGTATAAATTATAGCTAACATCTTTTAGTTCCCATTTACCTTTTGAATTATAAGCCATCTCTCGATTGATATAATGGTATCTAAAGATTTTATAGGGATGAATTGTTTCTCTTACTTGCCACTTGCCGTGTATTGCAGTTAAAACTGAATTTTGTTGATTGCCTAACTTAAACAAAGGAAAGTCTGAAGCGGATGTTCCTTCTTTTGTTAGGTTATCTTCAGTTGCAAATTTGAAATTATATTTATGTTCATAATAATAAATTTGGATATCTTGAAGTAGGCAAATCAGTTCGGCCGTTGACGCTCTATGGTAAAAACCATAAAAGATCGCAAGAATGGCGAAAGGGAAGAAGTAAATCGAGATTAAAAAGCCTAATGCCATACAAACTAAGGCGAAAATTGTAGCATTCCAAAAAATATAATTTCGAATATCAAGTTGTTGGGTGCCTGCCCAATTCTTTAATGAATGAATAAGCAACTCAGGTGGTAATTCCTGATTAAGTAAATTTCTTAACGCTTCAATATTTTTTAAAGTAATTTTGTTGTGCGTATTTTGATTATCAAAAGTATTTCGAACTTTCTGGAAGATAGGATTCATAAATTTTTTTATTAATTAAAATAGTATCTAGATCAGCTGGGTTAAATCTCGAATCAACTTATAGGTTTAACCCAGCTTTAATTTTTAAACTTCTAGCTTATCAATCAGCATTGCATCACCATAGCTAAAGAAACGATAGCGGCTTTTAACTGCATGTTCATAGGCAGCTAAAATGTTGTCTCGATTTGAAAGTGCTGACACCAACATGAGTAGAGTAGACTCTGGTAAATGGAAGTTAGTAATTAAACGGTCTACGATGCAGAACTCATAACCTGGATAGATAAAGATTTGCGTGTCGCCAGTCCAAGTTGCAATTTTACCACCATGAGCTTGAGCTGCACTTTCTAAAGCACGTGTCGCAGTTGTACCAATCGCAATTACTTTATTGCCGCGTGCTTTAGTCGCCAAAATTAAATCAATGGTTTCTTGAGGTACATCACACCATTCACTGTGCATGACATGATTAGTAATGTCATCAGTACGAACAGGCATAAATGTGCCAGCACCGACGTGTAAAGTCACAAAAGATTTTTGAACATTTTTTTGCTCTAACTTTGCTAGTAACTCTTCGTCAAAGTGCAAGCTCGCAGTAGGTGCTGCAACACTGGCAATTTTTTCAGGATTATGGAAAACCGTTTGATAGCGTTCAGTGTCAATTTCTTCTGCTTCACGGTTAAAGTAAGGCGGAATAGGCAACTGACCATATTGCTCAAGAACAGGCAAAATTGGCTGTGAAAACTCAACCACAAATAAATTTTCGTGACGGCCACGTACAATCACAGGAATATTGTCTGCACCAACAAAAAGCTCCGCACCTGCTTTAGGTGAGTTGCTAGATTTAATATGACAATACGCTGTAGTGTGGTTCAGCATACGCTCAACCAAAATCTCAATCGCACCGCCTGTAGAGCGTTTTCCTTTAAGTCGAGCTTTCATGACCTTGGTGTCATTAAGCACCAACAAATCACCCTCTTCGAACAGATCGATAATGTCTGTGAACATGTGATCGTGATATTGACCCTTTGAGTCTAGGTGCAACAACCGCGAAGCACTACGTGATTCGAGAGGGTAACGGGCAATAAGTTCATCAGGTAATTCAAAGGAAAAGTCAGACAGTTGCATATTTAGAAAAAACACCGCAAAAATTGGGCCTAGTATAAACTTTTTCGCTTTTTTATGGCTGTGCTTATGGCCTAAATCATGAAAAATGTTTAAGTGATCTAAAAGTGAACGATAATATTCACTTAGGGTTTGACAAGTTTTACAAACGCGCTAATATACGCAACACAAACATACTTCCTCTCCCGAGGTGGTGAAATTGGTAGACGCGGCGGACTCAAAATCCGCTGTCAGAGATGACGTGTCGGTTCGAGTCCGACCCTCGGGACCATATTCAGAATCTTATGATTCTACGAAAACCCCTAAGTTAACGGCTTAGGGGTTTTTTGTTGGGTATAAAAAGTAGATAGAGCTTAAGAAATTATGAAATGAGTATTTGATCCCGAGGGTCGGACTCGAATTTCTAGCTATAAATTTAGAGCTTATAAAAATCTTTCATTTTTTAAGCTCAAGAAGTTCTTGTTTAAATACCAAACACGTTTGATAAAAGCGAAACTGAGTAAGAATCTAACCTCGTATTCAAAATAATATTTTTGACCATCTTTAATGGTATTCTGAACTCGCATTTCTAACATCATACAACTGTCTACCTTCAAATATTTGTTGTATTTTCCTCAAGCATACCCACTTTATGTATCTGAAAACCTTTAATTGAAACTTCACATTTCTATTTTGAAAAGATCGTTGCTCTTTTAATGTACTGTGTTAAAGTTTGTAGTAGATCATAATGATTATAAGTACATTTCTTGAGAGCGGTTCCGACCAAAAACGACAAAATCTGTGAGGCGGGCAATGACATTCCAACGTTTAGAACTAAATCAGGTTGAGCAGTTAAGTGCTTGTAGGATATCTCTGTTGCTTGGATTAAACGCCGAGCAGAACTACATCGAACAATTTTTCCGGTTTAGTCTTCGTCTTTTGAATTGTAAAAAAGCCTTATTGACTTTTAATCAGGAACCCTACTTTTGGCACCGTTGCCCTGAAGGCATGACGGCAATCTCGTTTAAACCATCAAAGCATTTAAAACAGTGCTTCGCCAAACAACAGACCATTAATCACTTACATCCTTCATATCAAAATTTAATCAACTATTTAAAAGAATTAAATATTGAGTGCAGCAGGGCATTGGCCGTGCATCTTTTACACCCTGATAAAACCTCAATGGGGTTTGCTGTCTTTTTCGATGATGATGCGTCAACTTTTGAAGATGATGATATTCAATTATTGCTCGATTATTGTTCTAGTTTTATGCAACAAGTCGAGTTGAAGTTTAACTACGAAGAGTTAAATGAATTATACGAGCAACAAGTGGCACTTAATTCGAGTAAAACAAAATTTTTCTCGATTATTTCGCATGACTTACGTGCGCCTTTTCATGGATTGCTCGGATTTTCTGAGGTACTCGCTAAAGAGCGTGAAACTTTAGATGAATCTAGTATTCAAAATATTGCAGACTATTTATATGACACCTCACAGTCGACCTATAACTTACTTGAAAGTTTGCTGACATGGGCGATGGCAGAGGGTGGGCGTTTTGTCTATCACCCGATTAACTTTAAACTTAGACAAGTCAGCAATATCGTTTGCGATGTATTGCACACTTTAGCTTTAAAGAAAAATATTGAACTGGTCAATGCTGTTCCGGATGATTTAAACATCTACGCCGATATCAATATGATGACCTCTGTAATTCAAAACTTGGTATCAAATGCGCTGAAATTTACCGATGTTGATGGATCAGGCAAAGTCTTTATTGAAGCTCAACAAGCGGATACAAATGTAGAAATTACTGTTCGAGACACAGGTCTAGGCATGACCGAACAACAAATGGCAAATTTATTCCATCCACGTATTACTGCTAGCTTTAAAGGCACTGCAGGGGAAAAAGGTGCTGGTTTGGGTTTGAGTCTTTGCAAGCGTTTTGTCGAGATTAATCAGGGGCAAATTACTGTTGATTCTAAAGAAGGGGTAGGAACGACATTTAAAGTTCTATTACCTTCAGCTCAAGAAAGTCATGAAGTACATACCGAACATCATTCTTCATCAGAAGCAAAATTAGTCTAATCCCTTTTCCTACCACTACTCGAACTGCTATAACTAAAAACAGAGTACGAGGAAAAGAGCTTTTTATATGAATGCGGAGCAGTTACAAAAAACATTGCGTGCCAGTCAGTACGCAGAACAAGTTTTAGGTTTGCATCAAGCTGTTTTAGAACAAGATTATCAAATAGATCAATTTACTGCACCGCTCTCGACCAAACAGATTTACCAGTTTGTACAGACCACGCTAGATGGGATTGCTGATGAAACGCTTTGGATGCGCGGAATGCGCATTTTACGTAGCCGTTTAATGTTCCGCTGGATCTGGCAGGATGCCAATCAGCTGACTGATGTTGTCACACTCACTCGTGAACTTTCTGATTTTGCCGATGCCAGTATTTGTGCAGCAAAGGATTTTGCGCGTGTCACACTTGTGGCGAAACACGGTGAACCTGTGAGTTACTCTGGCAAAGTTCAAGATTTGATTGTTGTTGCCATGGGTAAACTTGGTGCTCAAGAGCTTAACTTGTCGAGTGATATCGACTTAATTTTTGCCTTTGATGAGCAAGGTGAAACCAACGGTCGCAAATGTATTGATGTACAGCAGTTCTGTATTTTGTGGGGACAAAAACTCATTTATTTGCTTGAACACATTACTGCCGATGGTTTTGTATTTCGAGTTGATATGCGCTTGCGTCCTTGGGGAGACGGTTCGGCACTAGCGATTAGTCATGCAGCTTTAGAAAAATATTTAAGTCAACATGGCCGTGAGTGGGAGCGCTATGCTTGGATTAAAGCGCGCGTTGTCACTGGGGGAAAAGAAGGACAAGACTTATTGGAAATGACACGTCCTTTTGTATTTCGTCGTTATGTCGATTACACCGCTTTTGCTGCCATGCGTGATATGAAAGCGATGATTGAGCGCGAAGTCTTACGTCGTCATATTGAGGATGATATTAAACTCGGAGCGGGTGGTATTCGCGAAATTGAGTTTATTGTTCAGGTCTTCCAGCTTATTTATGGCGGGTCTAAACGTGAGTTACAAGACCGTCAATGTTTAGTTAGTCTTGAGCACATTGGTGAAGCTGGCTTATTAGAAAAACAAGCTGTATTAGAACTTGAAGATGCTTACCTATTCTTACGCCGTGTTGAACATGCAATTCAAGCTCTCAACGATCAGCAAACCCAATTATTACCAGAAGAATTGGACTTAAGACAACGCATTATTGATACCTTAGATTTCGCTAGCTGGAATGAGTTTCTTGATGTTCTTAATGAGAAACGTCAAAAGGTAAAAGTTCAATTTAAGCAGCTCATTGAAGATACCAGCTCTAATGCAGCAACTGAAAATTTCGGACAGTTAGAGCAGCAGTTAGATGAAGTGTTGGATGACAATGCGAGAAATCTGATTCATGAGTTTTGGCATGGTCATGCACTTAAGAAACTCCCTTCAAATGCTGTGCAGCGTTTAAAAACCTTCTGGCCTCATTTAATTGAAGCCATCTTGCAATCAGAACAACCACAAACTGCACTGTTGCGCTTAATGCCACTGATTGAATCAGTCATGCGTCGAACCGTGTATTTGGTGATGTTGATTGAAAGTAAGGGGGCACTGCAACGCTTAGTGAAAATGGCGACGGTGAGTCCGTGGATTTGTGAAGAGCTAACGCAATATCCAGTACTGCTGGATGAGTTCTTATCGATGGATTTTGAGTTACCAAAACGTAAGGACTTAGAAGACTCATTACGTCAGCAATTGCTTCGTATTGAGATTGATCAGGTCGAAGACCAAATGCGAGCACTTCGCCTGTTTAAAAAGAGCAATGTGTTAACTGTTGCTGCAAGTGATGTGTTAGCTGAAAGCCCATTAATGAAAGTATCTGATGCATTGACTGATATTGCTGAAGTCAGTGTAAACGCAACTCTCCATTTAGCTTATCAGACAGTGGCGAAGCGTCATGGTTACCCAAAGGACGTTGATGGGAAACGCTGCTCACTCGACTACAAAGCTTTTGCTGTCATTGGGTATGGCAAAGTGGGGGGGATTGAACTGGGCTATGGTTCTGACTTAGACCTTGTCTTTATTCATTACTTAGATGAACAAGCTGATACGGATGGAACCAAGTCAATTAGTGGCTTTGAATTTGCTATGCGTGTTGCTCAAAAGTTTATGTCTTTGATGACTACGCAAACGCTAGATGGTCGTGTCTATGAAATTGATACACGCTTAAGACCTTCAGGTGAGGCAGGTTTACTGGTAACGAGTCTGAAAGCCTATGAGCACTATCAGTTGAAAAGTGCATGGCTTTGGGAGCATCAGGCATTAGTTCGAGCACGCTCTATTGCTGGCGATGAAGCGCTTTGCCAGAAATTTGAAATATTTCGCCGCGAGATATTGACTCAATCTAGAGATGAGGCTTATGTTCGTGAAGAAGTGTTGAAAATGCGTCAGAAAATGAAAGATCACCTAGGTTCGTCTTCTGAACAAAAAAAACATGGTATTTTTCATTTAAAACAGGACGCAGGTGGTATCGTCGATATCGAATTTATGGCACAGTATGCTGTACTTGCATGGAGCGGGACGAAACCCGATCTCGCCCATTATTCTGATAATGTAAGAATATTAGAAGATGCTGCTAAAGCAGACTGCTTATCCAGTGAAGATGCCACAGCATTAATTCGAGCCTATCTTAGTGAACGTGCCGAAAGCCACCGTTTAGCCCTTGCAAATCAATCCATGCAAGTCAGCGCAGCGGACTGGCGTAGTACCCGTGCGGTCGTTTGCAATTTATGGCAAAGATTAATAGACCCAACCGCCTCGGTTGAGTTGGATAGTGAATGATTTTATAACAATTTGGAGTGTTCCATGAATTTGGCTGATCGTGATGGTTTTATTTGGCAAGATGGAAAATTAATTGATTGGCGTGATGCAAAGATTCACGTTTTAACCCATACATTACACTACAGTATGGGCGTATTTGAGGGTGTTCGTGCTTATGAAACACCTAAAGGTACAGCGATTTTCCGTCTTCAAGACCACACAAAACGTTTGTTAAATTCAGCAAAAATTTATCAAATGAAAGTGCCGTATGATCAAGCAACGCTTGAACAAGCACAAATTGATGTTGTTCGTGAAAATAAATTAGCTTCTTGCTATTTACGCCCGTTGATCTGGATCGGTTCAGAAAAACTTGGTATTGCAGCAACAAATAACACGATTCATGCCGCTGTTGCTGCATGGGCGTGGGGTGCATACCTTGGTGATGAAGCGATGGCTAAAGGTATTCGCGTTAAAACGTCATCATTTACTCACCATCATCCAAACGTGACGATGTGTAAAGCAAAAGCATCTGGTAACTACACGTTGTCAATTCTTGCTCACCAAGAAGTTGCACATTCTGGTTACGATGAAGCAATGTTAATGGACCCACAAGGTTATGTATGCCAAGGTTCAGGTGAAAACGTATTCTTAATTAAAGATGGCGTTTTACACACTCCAGATATCGCTGGTGGTGCGCTTGATGGTATTACACGTCAAACTGTAATGACAATCGCTAGAGATCTTGGTTACCAAGTTGTTGAGCGCCGTATTACACGTGACGAATTCTATATTGCAGACGAAGCATTCTTCACAGGTACTGCTGCTGAAGTAACACCAATTCGTGAATACGATGACCGTCAAATCGGTTCGGGTACTCGTGGCCCAATTACCACTGAAATCCAAAAAACTTACTTTGATGCGGTTCAAGGTAGAAATCCGAAATATGAACACTGGTTAACTTACGTAAAATAAGTTAATCCGTTAACATAAAAAGGCGAACATAAGTTTCGCCTTTTTATTTTTTGGCTTAGGGAGCTTCTATGCATATTGTCTATGTGTCTGATGGAAAGGCAGGACACCGCTCACAAGCATTAGGCTTGTTTCAGGCAATGCAAAGACAACAGCCAGAAACAACTTTTGAAGAGGTCTTAATTGCTGATTTACCTATTATTTCTTTAATTAAGACACTCTTCTCTTCAAAAAAATCCTTATTTAAACAAGTGCCCGATTTTATATTTGGAGTGGGAAGCCACACACATTTTCGTGTCTGGTTGCTCGGCAAAATTTTTAGAAAAGCAAAAACCATTATTTTGATGAAGCCTAACTTACCTGTAGCTTGCTTTGATTATGCTGTTATTCCGGAGCATGACGGTATTCACGCCGATAACCATGTGATTGTCACGCGTGGTGCATTAAACCCCATCCGTAATGAAAATCGCCATCAAACCGCGAGAGTTTTAATCGCTTTAGGTGGTTCATCTAAACGACATCAATGGAACCAAAATAAAGTATTAACCAGTGTTCAAAAAATTGTTGAGAATAATCCAGACGCTGAAATTATTCTGACCACTTCACGTCGAACACCAGCAGAGTTTATTGATATTTTAAGACAACAAAGTTTTGCCCAGCATTTACAAATATTTCCGGTTGAGCAAACACCTCAAGGCTGGATTTTTGAAGAGATGCAAAAAGCAGAAGCTGTATGGGTAACAGAAGATAGTGTTTCTATGGTTTTTGAAGCACTTACTGCGGGTTGTCGCGTAGGGGTCATAGCAATCGATCGGTTGAAAGACGATAGAATTACGCACTCGATTGATCAAATGATAGAATCACAACTAATTTCACAGAATACTTGTGTCGTACAGTTGCCACAACCTTATGCTTTTAAAGAAGCAGACCGTGTGGCAACATATCTTTTAGCGAAATAATGAGTTTGGCATTGTGTTTTATATCCTGATTTTACTGGTCTTGCTTATTGTGTTATTTAGCTATAAGTATGCGTGGTGGAAGCCAGCAGTGGATTGGAATCGACCACGTGTATTGATGTATCACATGGTACGAGACCATATTAATGGTGCCAAATTTAATAAGCTTCGGGTCAAGCCCGCTGAGTTTGAAAAGCAAGTTGCCTGGATGAAAGCGCAAGGCTTCCATTTTGTAACGATGCACGAATTGCAAGAGAACTGGGGAAAGCACCCAGCCAAAACAGTTGCCATTACCTTTGATGATGGTTATTTAGACAACTTACAAAATGCTTATCCCATTTTAGAAAAATATCAGGCCAAGGCAACCATATATGTGGTGGTTGATCGTCATGATCGTGATTGGTCAACCTATAAAAAAGAACATCATAATAGTGGTGAACTCATGCGTGAGGCTAAGTTGAATGATGCTCAAGTCAAGCAACTGGCAGATAGCGAACTGATTGAAATTGGTTCACATACGTTAACGCATGCTAATTTAAACAAACTGGATGATACGGATTGTTTAAAAGAACTATCAGATTCAAAGCAGTGGCTTGAACAACTGATAGAAAAACCAGTAACCAGTTTTGCTTATCCATTTGGTATTTACTCAGACCGAGATGTTAAACTGGCAAAACAGTCAGGGTATAGCAATGCAGTGACCACAATGGAAGGCATTGATGATGAACAGCCGGACTTTATG
>NZ_JBWZNA010000028.1:0-32237 GCF_056725885.1 Acinetobacter sp. GRABPA_MV_2 | reverse complement strand
GCTATTTTTATTCCTTTAAAAATCAATTTTTTATATACTATTAAAAAGCTCATTTACCCTCGAATGGGCTTTTTTAATGATTTTTTATGTTCCACGCTTACTATTTGATCAATGTTCCACGGTTTTAATAAGCCAAGGTGAACAATCAGATCAGCCATACGGCTTAAAGAATCGGCTCCCAAAGCCTCTTTTTTCCGGTTAAGGCTCTACGTGTTCAGGAATAGGAATTCGCTTATTCTCGATTACCCAGTTTAGTGTCGCAAGTTGTACATCTTCTAAACCTTGCCAATCTGCTTTTAAATATTCAATCACCTCTGTTTTGTATAAGCCATTCACCGTTTCAGCCAAAGCAATATCATATGAATCACCAGTCGTACCGACTGATGCTCGTAAATTTCCTGCCTCTAAACGATGACATTGTTGTCAAAATGCAGGGTATTGGTGGCTCCCCTTAGGGGCATAATTTGTTGAAGCCTAGGTTACTACTAAAAAATTAAAAAAATATTAAAAAACAGGAGCTTATAGCTACAATTTTTATGTTAGCTTTCTAAGTCTCTATGTTAATTTGAAGAATACTTCATCATAATGTCCGAATACAGCTATATTTTTTTGATTTCTATAATATCACTTGATTCAATTAGCGATTGGATATTACCAAATAAACTTTGAATATAATCAGAGGCTATATGGATATCTAAATCCTCCCTGCTACGCCATTCTTCTAAGAAGAAATATCTACTCGAGTCATTTTCGCTAATATAAAGCTCATATTTCAAGCATCCTTCTTCTTGAAGCGTAAGCTCTATTACACTTTTTAAAAGCGCTTCTAACGTCTCTTTTTGATCTGATTTTGCCTTAAAGTTCGCAATTATTGAAATAGTCATTATTTCACCTTGAATTTGTTTTAGAAGTTTTCTAGTACAATTTTGCCTTTTGACTTGCCTGATTCAAGCAACTTATGCGCCTTCTCCAAGTTTGCAGCGTTAATTTTTCCTAGATTTTGGTTGAGGGTACTTCTAATTTTTTGCTGGTCAACTAATTGGGCAACCTGTTGCAATAGATTACCTTGCTTTTCAATATCATCGGTTTCATACATTGAACGGGTGAACATCAACTCCCAATGGATAGAAATAGATTTAGTCTTAAACGGCATAATATCAAATGCTTGTGGATCATCGATCAATCCAAGCTTGGCTTGTGGTGCAATCAGAGAAACTATTTGCTTGATATACGTTTCTGTATGATTTGTAGAGAATACATATTTTGGTTTTTCAATGCCTAGTGTCTCGATTTGTACATTTAAATCTTTGCTATGATCAATGACATGGTCGGCACCAAGTGATTCCACCCAAGATTTCGTTTCTTCACGTGAAGCTGTTGCTATAACGCTCAGATTTGTTTTTGCTTTTAGGAGTTGGATAGCAATTGAACCTACACCGCCTGCACCACCAATAATTAAAATACTGCCAACTTCTGTTTCTGAAATTTGAAACCGATCAAACAGCATTTCCCATGCCGTTATTGCAGTTAATGGCAATGCTGCTGCTTCTGCATTAGATACTGTAATTGGTTTAAGACTGATAATTCGTTCATCGACTGCTTGAAACTCAGCATTACTACCATCTCGGGTTAAATTGCCAGCATACCAAACAGAATCTCCTACTTTAAACGAGGTAACTTTTGAGCCAACTTCGATAATTTCCCCAACGGCATCCCAACCTAAAATACGATTATTTGCTTCAGACGAATTTTTTCTCACTTTAGTATCAACTGGATTCACAGAGATTGCCTGAACTTTTACCAGTACATCACGTTCCTTAAGCGTAGGCTTCGCTTTTTCAATATCTACCAATGAATTTTTAAAATCATCATGGTTATTTATAACATACGATACGGCTTTCATAGATTTGTCCTCAACTTTAAAAAAATATAGTAAAAATGGGAGCGAAGTACTCCCATTTTATGTTATTCAATAATTAAAACTCTTGGCTCGTTGGGCGCAAAACAATTTCATTAATATCTACATCCGCAGGCTGTTCAATTGCATAAGCAATTGCTCGAGCGACTGAGTCAGCTGGTATGGCTTGTTTGTAGAAATCAGTAACAAACTCTGAACTTTCTTTATGAGAAGAACCAAATTTTAGTTCTGACTCAATTGCACCAGGCTCAATAGTAGTCGTTCTAATTGTTCCCCCAACTTCATGACGAAGGCCTTCAGAGATGGCTCTTACAGCAAACTTAGTACCGCTATAAACAGTACCTCCTGGACTAAATACTTTTAACCCTGCAACAGATGCGAGATTAATAAAGTGTCCAAAGTTTTGTTTTTGGAAAACAGGCAGTGTAGCTGCTATACCATAAAGAACACCTTTAATATTAATGTCGATCATACGATCCCATTCATCAACTTTTAGCTCACTTAATGGTGCAATAGACATTAATCCAGCATTGTTTACCAATACATCGATTTGACCAAATGCGCTTAATGCCTTTTCAATAAGTGCTTGTACTTCATGTGGTTTGGTTATATCCATACCAATAAATTCAGCTTGACCACCTTCAGCACGAATG
This sequence comes from Acinetobacter sp. GRABPA_MV_2, assembly GCF_056725885.1. Lineage (NCBI taxonomy): Bacteria > Pseudomonadati > Pseudomonadota > Gammaproteobacteria > Moraxellales > Moraxellaceae > Acinetobacter > Acinetobacter sp. GRABPA_MV_2. The sequence goes on along the minus strand of NZ_JBWZNA010000028.1, from coordinate 29,666 downwards.
TCGTGAACAATAGCCTGTAATTTTTCAGTACGTCTAGCACCAAGTACAACCTTTGCACCTTTTTTAGCAAGTAAGCGAGCAGTAGCTTCACCTAAACCACTACTTGCACCAGTGATAACAATAACTTTATTTTCTATATTATTCATATAAGTAACCTTCAACCTATCTGTCAATCATATTTGATGGGTTAAGTATTACAGCCTTGTCAGGTATAATAAATGAATAATATTATCTTTCAGAATTCCTATTTACGGAATAATTACCATAACACAGGATTGGACATGCAGAACAAATTGGAAATGATGCGTATCTTTTGTGTCGCAGCAGAGTCTCGAAATTTTAAGGAGGCAGCAACTCAGCTAGGTATTTCCCCACAGGTAGTGACACGGGCAATAAAAGAGCTAGAAGAGCAGCGCGGAGAGATTCTGTTCTACAGGAGTACTCGACAAATTAAAATTACCGCTGATGGTGAGCGTCTGGCAAAGCAAGCACGTTTTGCGGTGGGATCAATCGATGCTTTGCTTGTAAAAGACACCAAGGAAAAACGAGATGAAATGCGTGGGACTGTCCGTCTTACTGTGTCGTCTGTGTTAGGGCGTAAATTGGTAATACCTGCACTAGCAGAATTTGCCACACGTTATCCAGATATTGTCGTTGATTGTGTGCTAACAGATTCACACTCGGATGTGATCGATGAGCGGATAGATATCGGGATCAGATTTGGATTTTTGCCGGACAATCGATATGTGGCAAAGGAATTGGCTAAAGTGAACTTTTATTCTGTGGGTACGCCAGAGTTAATTGATAAGGTTGGAATGCCCAAAAAAATTATTGATCTTGATAAATACCCTCTAACAGCACTAGTCGATCATAAAACAGGGCGTTACTGGCCATGGACATTCACCGAAAGTCGAAGCTTTACGCCATCAAAGCCCCGTTTTATTACAGATGATCTAGAAGCTGAATTTCAAGCTATTCTCGCTGGAGTCGGATTCGGACACATGCCTGGATTTCTAGTTTTGCCGTGGCTTAGGAGTGGTAAGCTCATTCAGATACTTCATGAGGAAAACTCTCCCGTTTGGCGCCTGTATTTATATCGTCCACAGCGGGGCCCGACACCTTTGCGAATCCGAGCATTGTTTGATTACTTAGCGGAAGTGCTGGGCCATATAGAAACTTGAATCAGATGTAACTAACCTTTTTTTTAGAAAGTAGAAATCAGATAAGACCATCATGTATTTAGAGTAACTACAATTTTTCCTATTTGCTGATTTGATTCAAGATAGCGCTGAGCGTCATGCATGTCCTCAAAGTTAAAGCAACAGTCGATCACTGGACGAAGATATCCTGCACCTATACTGCTAAGAATAAATCGTCTGGCTTGCTCCCTTAGAACAGGGTCATGGAGAACCTCAAGGAATAAAAAACCTCGCATGGTTAAGCTTTTGCGTAATGCAACTTTAAGGGGAAATGGTGTGATCTCCGGGCTAAGTGCACCATGCATAACCATAGTTCCTCCCACAGACATCGCTTTTGCAATCTGTTCAATATGTGGCCCTCCCACAGCATCGAAGGCGACATCAAGATGTTCTCCACCTAAACGTAAAACAAGCGCCTCATACAAATCTGGTTCATCTTCACGGGCTATAACATTTTTAACACCGAGATCCAGTAAACGTTGCTTTTTCTCTATCGTCTGTGTACTTGCAATGACCTTAGCATCCGCTGCTTCAGCTATCTGTATCGCAGCTAGTCCTACGCTACTTGAAGCTGCTGTGATCAAGATCGTTTTTCCTTTCGAAACTCCACCAGCATGGATTACACCACCCCAAGCCGTCAAATACTGCATCCAGATTGAAGAAGCTTCTTCCCAGCTTAAACTATCAGGTTTGTGAACTAAAAAAGTTTCTGGAATCAGAAGCTTGTCCGTATATGTCCCATATTTGGCTAGATTGTCAGTCGGAAGAATCGATACTGCATCTCCTGGAGAAAATTGGCGTACACCTTCACCTATCGCAAGAACTATGCCTGCTCCCTCATATCCCAGACGAGAAGGGAATACTGCCTTTTGAATATAAGTACCACGCCGAAACATTACATCAGCCCGGTTGAGTCCGATCGTTTTCATCTGTATTAGAACTTCTCCTGCGGCTGGTAAAGCAACAGGAAGTGTTTCTAATGTCAGAACATCTGTATCTCCAATACAATTGAAGCGCCAAGTCTTGGCCTGAAGTGCGTTAAATGACATCAATAACGACCTTAATATTGGCAGAGCGATCTTGAACAGCATCATGAGCCTCAATCGCTTGGTCTAGAGTAAAATGACGAGGATCAACAATAGGACACAGTTTACCTTCCTCAACGAGACGGGTAGCGATCTTAAGGACATCACCATGATGAGAACGGCGATTGCCTGTTAACATCGGCAATAGGACGAATACGCCAGACAGTGTGGCACATCGTAGAGATGAACTCGCTAAATTATGATTACCAAATGCAGCACAGCTGGTAATGTGGCCATAGTGAGTTGTCATGGAAAGTGAGGCTTCGAGTACTGGACCACCCACAGTGTCGTAAACAATGTTAAAGCCTTGACCCTCAGGGCTTGCAGCAATAATGTCATCGGAAGATGCTGTTGTGTAATCGAGAGGTGTTGCACCGAGTTCTGAAATCAGCGATTGATCAGCTGTACGACCAGTCGCCCAAACATTTGCATCAAGTGCTTTTGCAAGCTGAACAACCATATAACCAACGCCACCAGCACCACCCTGAACCAGTACAGTTTGCCCTGGTTGAACCTTAGCATTATCCACTAAACCTTCCCAAGCGGTGAGGAACGTCAATGGTAGTACTGCTGCCTCGCGCATAGAGATATTCCGTGGCTTTAATGCGATCAGATCAGCATCTGCTACAATATATTCTGCTAAAGATCCTTGAAGATTACGAACGCCACCAATCAGACCGTAAACTTCATCTCCGACGTTGAAGTGAGTGACACCTTCACCAATAGCAGTTACAACCCCAGCCATATCTGTTCCCAACACGGCAGGAAGCTCTGGCATAGCATATGGTGCTTCACCAAGACGAATTTTATAATCAATAGGGTTTACACCACTAGCATGAATACGTACTAGAACTTGCCCAGCCTCTGGTTGAGGTATAGGGAGTTCTACACGTGTAAATTCATGATCACCAAAATTTTCTAGGATAAGAGCACTCATCATCTTATTCATAGTTGTTCCTTATTCATAACTGGGGGTTGATATGCACAGTACCAAAGTAAAATAATCCAATAAATGATATTTATAGGATTTAATAATTCCTAAATAATGAATAATAAATATCATCCGCTCACTAAAAATAATCTAGTACAGTCTGTAAAGGCATTTTTAATCTAAACTATCGGTAGTATTTTTAAGGTGTGATACGTTCAAAATATCTACAAAGTGGCTAAAAGTTGGAAACATAATTCTAAAAGGTCACAGCATTACAAAGAACATGAGCCAAAATAAAAAAATGGGAGCTAAAGCTCCCATTTTTTTGTGACTTTTGTATAAGCTCTACTATGTTTATTTAAAAAAATTAAAAATAGAGACAGAAAATTTTCGCTAAAGACCTTTTTGATTTTTCGATTTATAAAAAGTATTGCTTTTTATACTATGGGGCACTATAGTATAAAAACTAAAAAATAAGGAGGTCTGATGTCTAGGGCATGTCCTCATTTGGCTTTGCACCAAATTAACATGCAAGCAATGTAAATCATAGACTGATAATTTCGTGCAAGCTTATCAAATCGGGTCGCTATCGCTCGGAAATGTTTTAATCTCGCAAAGGCATTTTCAACTAGATGACTTAAACGATATTAATACCGATCAAATTCTTTATTTTCTCTCTTACTATTTGATTTCATTGGGATGATCGGCACAATATTTTGCTTTCTTGGCAACGTCCTAATTTTTTCCGAATCATAACCTTTATCTGCAATCAGATAATCTGCCTCACCAATCAACTACTCCGCAACTTGGCTGTCATGGAGTTCACCTCTAGTGATTTTAAAATCAATCGGCAATCCATTCGCGTCGGTTGCAAGATGAATTTTTGTGGTTCTTTCACCTCTAGACCGTCCAATTGCTCGCTTGAAACCGTGCCGAGCTCCACTTGCATGCTGATGCGCGCATATGTAGCTTCCCTCAATGAATACTCATTCTTGATCCAATACGCCTCGTAGTTTAAAAAAATTTACCCCACAAGCCCTTACTCGCCCAACGATTAAAGCGGTTATATGCTGTTTTCCAAGGACAAAATTCTTCAGGAATATCACGCCATGTTGCATCTGTACATAATTTCCATAAGATGGCTTCCATGATATTTCTACCGTTCTTTGAACAATAACAACCATGAAATTGCATCGTAGACTGGATTTGTTGTCAAATATCATCGGTGAGTAGAGTTCGTGCCATTGAGAAATATACAAATAAAAAGAGGTTAAATCATTCTTTTAAATCTTTAAAATCAATTTTTCAAATGAGGACACGCCCTAATAGATAAACAGTTTCAATATCTTGACTTCGCTTAAAGTCTAGTATGTTAATTTTAGTATAACTCTAAATAATTTGTTTCTTTCGAGTCGCTAACCAACACAAAACTGCTCCTGCTGTCACCATTGCAACACCTTGCCAAAAGATAAAAGATAAGGACGTACTTAGAATTAATGCCGCAAACAAAGCTGATAGCACGGGAATAAAATAAGAAGCTCCAGCCATTAACGTCATGTTCCCTGAAATAATTCCAATATTCCAAGCACCATATCCCAAACCTAAAGCACCAGCTGCCATAATCAGAGTGACTGTATTGTCATAAGTAAAATTAAGAGCTGACCCACTCATGAGAAGGTATTTGATCCATAGTACAACTCCAGTCAAGGCAAAAAATATAGTGACTAGATTTTTACCCTGAGATGTTTTTACTGTCACAGAACAATATGCAGCCCACAAAATAGCAGCAGCAAAAGCTAAACCATAACTAAGAGGATTAGCTTTTAAATTAGTAAATATCTGAAAAAAATCAAATCCAGTATCTCCTCCTAATACCCAACAAATTCCAACTAAAGCGAATATGCAGCCAGGAATAATTAAAATATTGGCCTTAACGTTGTTAAAAATAATTGCGAATAGTAGAGTAAATGTTGGCCATAGATAATTAATCATGCCGACTTCGATTGCTTGTCTACTGTTTTGCGCATAGCCAATAGAAAGGGCAAAACATAATTCATAAGCAACAAATAAAAGGCTTCCCCACCATAAATAGGATTTTGGGATGGTAGAAAACTTAGGCATACCAACCATGAAAACTAAAATCATGGATGCGACACTGTAAATTAGAGCAGCACCAGCTACAGCTCCAAAGCTCTCACTGACACTACGCATTAAGCCTACATTTGTACTCCAAAATATGACAGCTGTAAGACCAATTAAAGTCGATATATTTCTATTGAATGTAGGGAGAGCATTTAAAAGCATAACCTATTCCTTTTAAGCCTTAGCATTGATTAAATGATGTGATTTCCTCTCTAATAAAGCCATACTTGCAAAAATTGCAACTATAACTAATAAGATACTAGGTGCTAAGGTATTAGCTGTTTGTTGAATTAACCAAGTTGCAACGAAAGGAACTGTTCCACCTAACAGTGCATTAGCAGTATTAAAACTAAAGGCAAAACCGGTATAGCGCACTTGTATAGGGAATTGTTCTGTTAAATATGCAGGTAAGCTCCCATCGTTCATTGCTAATAATGTGCAGAACATGAGCTGAATGATCACCATTTCAATAAAACTGGCAGTTGAAAGTAAGTAGAACAAGGGTACAGTCAGTGCTATAAAGCTTAGACCTGCCCAAAGCAACATTTTCTTACGTCCAATTCGATCTGAATATTTGCCCATCACAAAAACTACAGCAATATAAAATAGCAATGAAATTGACCCTGATATAAAGGCTTGGGATTTATTTACACCTAACTCTGTAGCTAAATAATTTGGCATATAACTAAAAATAAGATAGAAGGCGGTGGCATTTAAAGATGCAACTGCAAATGCTTTAAAAAGTGCTGGTTGATACTGAGTAAATAAGGCTTTGATTGGAAAATTTTCTTTGTTGCTATTTTTTTGATGTTCTAAAAACTCTGGGGTTTCTTCTAACTTTACACGGATATAATACCCGATTAAACCTAATGGTGCTGCCAATAAAAATGGAATTCTCCAACCATATTCGTGTAAAAACGCCTCTGACATGAAAGCGAACATCGCCGCTGCCATTAAAGAGCCGAGTAGTAAACCCGTTGCAGTACTTGCAGGAACTAAACTGGTATAAAGTCCTCTTTTTCCCTTAGGGGCGTATTCTGCAAGAAAATTTGCTGCACCAGCATATTCACCTGAAGCGGAGAAGCCTTGGATCATCCGGAATATTAATAACATAATCGGTGCAAAAATACCGATACTTTGATAACTTGGTAACAGTGCAATACATACCGTAGCCAGTGTCATTAATATAATCGACCACGATAGTGCATTTTTTCGACCAAATTTATCCCCAACATGCCCCCAAAAAATACCGCCTAATGGACGAAAAATAAATGAAATTGCAAAGATCGCATATGTAGCCATTAATGCGGTTAAAGGGTCACTTTTCGGGAAAAAAACCACTGCAATAACTGTTGCCAAAAAACCATATGCAGCATAATCAAACCACTCCACAAAATTACCAATAAAGCTGGCGCTAGCAACACGTCTTAGAGTATTTTTTTGCTCTATTTGATGATTGTTTTTCATTCTATTTACTCCTAATTAAATAGGCACTCATTTTCAGAGTGCCTATTTAAAATCTTTTATTTGATAATGTTATGTTCTGGACCATATGGGAATTTGGTAATATTTTCATTTCCTGATTCTGTAACGACCAAGATATCATGTTCACGGTAACCACCAGCCCCAGCCATTCCTTGCGGAATCATAATCATAGGTTCCATTGAAATCACCATGCCTGGTTCTATCACCGTATCAATATCTTCACGTAATTCTAAACCGGCTTCACGACCGTAATAATGTGATAACACACCAAAGGAATGTCCATAACCAAATGTGCGGTACTGCAATAAACCTTCTTCATAGAAAATTTCATTTAACTCTTTAGCAATATCACTGCAACGTGCACCTGGGCGAATGAGTTTTAAGCCAGCTTCATGCACCTTGACATTCGCCTCCCAAATTCGTAATGAAGCATCATCACAGTGATCAAAGAACTGTGTACGCTCTAAAGCTGTATAATAGCCAGCAATCATAGAAAAGCAGTTTAAACTTAAAATATCACCTTTTCGGACTTGGCGGGTTGTAACAGGATTATGTGCACCATCCGTATTAATGCCTGATTGAAACCAAGTCCACGTATCCATGAGTTCAGAGTTTGGAAAACGTTTGGCAATTTCACGTACCATGGATTGAGTAGAGGCTAAAGCCACTTCATGCTCTGGCACACCTTCACGAATTGCTGCAGTCACTGCAAAACCACCAATATCACATACTGCAGCACCTTGGGTGATATGTGCAATTTCTTCAGCAGATTTAATCATGCGTAGCTTCATGCATGCGGCACTAATATCCACAAACTGCACATTCGGTAAAACTGCTTTTAACTTGTTTAAACGTTCTAAAGGTAAATGATCAAACTCAATTCCTACACGGCCTTTATTTGGAATTTCTTGTGTAACCGCTTTAAAATAGTTATCACGCTGCCAGTCAGTATAAACTACGTTATAGTCGCCAATCGTACGACGCCAAGGTTGCCCAGCATCAATATTTGCTGAAATTGTCACCACTTTTTCTGGGCTAACCACCAGACCGTAGAAGCGCCCAAATGAACAATAAATAAAGTCTGCATAATAGTTAATGTTATGGATTGAACTAAATAGAATATGATCAATTTCTAGCTCTTCCATTAGTTGGCGTAACTTGCTCTGTCTATTTTGATACTCAGATAATGAAAATGTTGCAGAAACTTTTTCACCATTTTCAATGGTTAATAATGATGGTAGTTGTGAAGCAACAAAATTATTTACTAAAGTATTCATATATTTTCCTAGATCAATGTAATGTAATCAATGAGCTAAGCTTATGCAGAATATGAATAGGGATTTTTGCTAAAAGCGTCAAAAAGTTGTCAAAAACCGACAAGACTAAAAAACACTAATGAGCAAAATCCAGAATGTTACGTTCAAATTTGGGGGAATAGTTAAAAAAAGCTTTATAGGCTTTAGTAAAACTAGATACATTACAAAAACCACATGCCAAAGCAATATTTGAAATGTTTAACGTAGACTGTTTAAGTAGATTCTGTGCATAGGTGAGTCTTAGTTTTAAATAATATTCTTTTGGAGCCAATTGTAGATTCATTTTAAACAAGCGCTCTAAAGTACGCGGTTGAATTTTTACATGCTGTGCAATTTCAGCAATAGTTAAAGGCTCATTAATATTATTTTCCATTAAGCGCAATACTTCTTGAATCTGAAAATCAAGTTTTTTCTTATGTTCAGCAATAGGTTGATGTTGAATTTCATTGCTCTCACGCACTTGATGAACAATAAATTGCTCACAGATTCTTTTAGCAATATTTGGATAGTGTATTTCAACAAGTGCCAAGCCTAAATCAATCGCTGCAAGCCCACCAGAACAGGTAAAACGGTTCGCATCAATGGTAAAAATATGTGGGGTAAACTGTACTAATGGAAACTCTTCTTGTGCCGCTAAGGTATTTTCCCAATGAAGGCTAGCACGAAAGCCATTTAGTAGATTGGCTTTCGCTAATACATAAGCGCCTGTACATAAACCACCTAAAGCAATTTTTTGTTGATCCAACCTATATAAAAAATTCTTTAAGCGTACTGTCATATTTTTATAAAGTTGAAAACCACCACAAATAAAAACTATATCCATGTTCAGTAAATGTGACCAAACACAGGTATGTTGTATTTGAAGACCATTGCTTGCGCAGCTATGATGACCATCTAAACCCGTTACATTCCATTGGTATAAATTGTCTTCTGTAACATAATTAGCCATACGCAAGACTTCAACCATGTTTGAGAAAGCAATCATTGAAAAGTTATCGAGTAATAAAAAACCAATACGCTTAGAGTTTTGTAACATAAATTTAATGTTCTTCACTTTTTTCAATATTTTTATAAAGCAATTTTGAGACCACAATTTTGATTTTTTCAGATTTAAAAGTCACTTTTGTCTTTATTTCCATGAGGCTTTGTTGCATAAAGCCTTTGATAGCAGAGTGAACCGTACTGGGTTTGTAGGAGACTTTTTATTTAAGTTGGGCCACCTGAACTAACGGGTTAATTTTATCATAATACTTTGTTTCAAAATCAAAAGGCGATACATAACCAATGCACTGTGTACACGCTTTTTATTGAACCAATCTACCCAATTTAATATCGCAAGTTGTACATCTGCTTTTCAATAGTCAATCACCTCAGTTTTGTATAAGCCATTCACCGTTTCAGCCAAAGCATTATCATAGGAATCACCAGTTGTACCGACTGATGCTCCTAAATTTGCTGCCTCTAACAGGAAAACGAATAGAAAGATATTGCACACCTCTATTTAAATCATGAATTACATTCTTTGGCATACATCGGTCACGTAATACTTGCTCCAGTGCATCAAGCACCATATCTCTATTCATCCGTGTTGATACTTTCCATCCAACAATTGCGCGTGAGAACACATCAATAATAAGGGCGGTATAGACCTAGCCTGAATTTGTTTGAATATAGCTGAAGTCTGCGACCTGACATACAAAAAGCACTGCTTCGCAAGGGTCAGGATGATCAGCACTAAAATTACGGTTCACCAAGCCAACTGCCCGTTTTTGGTCATCTCGTACAAAGCCTTTTCGATTTATAAAAAAATATTGTTCTTTTTTATACTATAGGGTACTATAGTATTAACACTAGCAAATAAGGAGGTCTGATGCCTAATCAGGTTGAAGACAAAAAAAAGATTCTTCTACGCGTCAGAAAGATCAAAGGTCAGACGCAAGCGATTGAAAAAGCGTTAGAAGACAATGTGGAATGTGGTGCAATTCTGCAACAAATATGCTCTGTGCGCGGTGCTATTAATGGTTTAATGAATGAAATGTTGGAGGTTCATTTAAAGGACACTTTAGTATCAGGTGAAACCACAGAACAACAACGAAAAGAAGAATTGGCTGAAATCGCCAAGATTTTAAAATCATATTTAAAATAGATCTGTATAAGGAATTATTCCATGAAGTCACGTGCTGCTGTTGCGTTTGGTCCTGGTCAACCTCTTCAAATTGTTGAAGTTGATGTTGCACCACCGAAGAAAGGTGAAGTATTAATCAAGATCTCCCATACCGGTGTGTGTCATACAGACGCATTTACTTTATCTGGCGATGATCCTGAAGGTGTTTTTCCCGCTATTCTCGGGCATGAAGGTGCTGGTGTTGTAGTTGAGGTTGGTGAAGGCGTGACTAGCGTCAAACCAGGTGATCATGTAATTCCACTTTACACTGCTGAATGTGGCGAGTGCGTATTCTGTAAATCTGGAAAATCGAACTTGTGTATTTCCGTTCGCGAAACTCAAGGTAGAGGCGTAATGCCAGATGGTACCACTCGTTTTTCCTACAACGGTCAACCGATTTACCACTATATGGGCTGCTCAACGTTCAGTGAATACACTGTAGTGGCAGAAGTATCATTGGCTAAAATCAATCCTGAAGCCAATCACGAACATGTCTGCTTACTGGGTTGTGGGGTAACAACGGGTATCGGTGCAGTACATAACACGGCTAAAGTACAAGAAGGTGATAGTGTTGCGGTCTTTGGTTTAGGTGGTATTGGTTTGGCAGTCGTACAAGCCGCACGTCAAGCTAAAGCAGGGCGTATTATTGTGGTTGACATGAATCCAGATAAATTTGCGCTGGCAAAAGAGTTTGGTGCAACGGACTTCTTGAACCCTAAAGATTACGATAAACCAATCCAGCAAGTAATTGTCGAAATGACTGGCTGGGGTGTAGATCATTCATTTGAATGTATTGGTAACGTGAATGTGATGCGTGCAGCCCTTGAAAGTGCACACCGTGGCTGGGGACAATCCGTAATTATTGGTGTAGCTGGCGCAGGTCAGGAAATCTCTACCCGTCCATTCCAACTGGTTACTGGTCGTAAATGGCTAGGTTCTGCCTTTGGTGGTGTAAAAGGTCGTACGCAACTTCCAGGAATGGTTGAAGATGCCATGAAAGGTAAAATTCAATTAGAACCATTTGTGACACATACGATGGGCTTGGATCAGATCAATGAAGCCTTTGATCTAATGCATGAAGGTAAGTCAATTCGTACTGTAATTCATTACGAATAATTGCGTCAGACCTTATACTTTTCCATGCATGTGCATCATGAATGACATGCATGGAATCCTCTAAAACGGCACATCATCTGTAAAACAGATCTATCTGTGTAGGCATCGTGTATAGGTTCAATAAACCTGCCTACATTTTAAATCTTTATCACTATTCTCTGTGGAGAATGTAAGACTCTTTGTTTACTTGATTTCTCATGAAGTCTTGCTCAACATAGGTAATTGATTATGGAAATAATTGAGAAGCATGCTTCTTTTGGTGGATCGCAAGAAGTGTATCGCCATCAGTCAATAGCATTAAACTGTTCAATGAAATTCTCAATATATCTGCCACCTCATGACAAAGATGAGCGGTTGCCAGTGTTATATTGGTTATCAGGATTGACTTGCAACGAACAGAACTTTATTACTAAAGCCGGAGCACAAAAGTATGCGGCTGAACATAAAGTCATTATTGTTGCACCAGATACCAGCCCACGTGGAGAGGATGTACCAGATCATGCAGATTATGATTTAGGCCAAGGCGCAGGATTCTATGTGAATGCAACACAAGCACCCTGGTCGCAGCATTTCAAAATGTATGATTATATTGTGGAAGAGCTCAGAAATCTGATTGACCTGAATTTTCCGACCAATCAAGTCCAAAGTATTATGGGTCATAGCATGGGTGGTCATGGTGCATTAGTAATTGGATTAAAAAATCCTGAGCTGTATAAAAGTATTTCTGCTTTTGCACCAATTGTTGCACCTAGCCAAGTACCTTGGGGGAAAAAGGCTTTTACACACTACCTAGGTGAAACCGAAACTTTATGGAAAAGCTATGATGCGATTGAATTAATCAAAAACGCTGAAGTTCATTTACCTATTTTAGTCGATCAAGGAACAGCTGATGATTTTCTTGAAGAACAGTTAAGGCCTAAGCTTCTTAGTGATATTTGTTTGGAACAAGAATATCCTCTTACACTTAACCTAAGAGAAGGGTATGACCATAGCTATTACTTCATTGCGAGCTTTATAGAGAAACATATAGAGTTTCACAGCAAATTCCTAGCTAAATAACTTTCATAGATATGAGGATGTACAATATTGTTCTTGAATGCTTCTTGAGCAATATAATTTCCAGATGAAGAGGTCAGCTTATAAAGCTAAGGTAGAGTCAATTGATCCTTATATAAATAAGATTGAATTTAATCATCTCATATCTTGATTTTTTGATTCAAATGTTAATGATATTAACTTGAATAAATTCATAGCATTATGTCGAAATAAAAACCTAAATTTTGGCTCAGCTATGGGAATTTTTTCTAACTTTTATACAACAAAACTTTCTGACATGCATACATTAGCAATGTCAGAATCAGTTTGAATTCTAATCAATTATGGAGTTTTAGTCATGCTTAAAACAGCTTTATATGTCCGTCTTGAAGCTAAACCGGGTAAAGAAGACGAAGTGGAAGCTTTTCTTAAAGCCGGTTTACCTATTGTAATGGAAGAACCTGCGACAGTTGCGTGGTTTGGCCTACGTCTTGGACCTACAACATTTGGTATTTTTGATGCATTTCCTGATGAGGCGGGTCGCCAAGCGCATTTATCTGGCAAGGTTGCAGCTGCGTTGATGGCTCAGGCCGAAGAGCTATTTTCAGAGCCACCGTCTATTGAAAAAGTAGATGTTTTGGCGAGTAAACTACCAGCTTAAACCGATGCTTAAATGTATGAGGGTGCTGTCTGAAATTTTGAATGTAAGGCAGCACTTCAACCCTATGATGTTTGTCAGAGGCTTTCTATTCAAGTTGGGCTACTTTATTTAATGGCTTAATCTCATCATTTACAAGGGTCAATATCCAAAACAGGGTAAATAAACAAATGCAACTATTTACACGCTTTATATTGAACCAATCTATCTAATTTACTGTCGCATTTGTACATCTGCTAAACCGTGCCAATCTGCTTTTAAAATATTTAATCATTGCTATTTTGTATGAGCCATTCACTGCTTTAGCCAATGCGTTCACGACCATGTCAGTAGTCATGCGTGTTGATACCTTCCATTCAACAATCGCTCGTGAAAATACATCAATAATAAAAGTGGTATAGAACAAGCCTGAATGTGTTTAACCATCACTAAGGTCGGCAAGCTGAAATAATTTTTATAAAAATAGACGACTGGTCTATTTTTGTGTATAGTTAGCACATAGTGCAGTCAAAAGCCGCAGTGTTGTCCAATTTTTTTAAAGTTTATTTGATGAATAACGGTGGTTTTTCAAATCAATTAGCTGATCATCCTAGGATAAAAATATGTTGAATTTTAACTTTTATAATCCGACTCGCATTATTTTTGGTGGCGATACAATAGCTAAAATCAATGACTATGTGCCTACAGAAGCAAAAGTATTAATGTTGTTTGGTGGTGAAAGTGCACGTAAGAATGGTACTTTAGCTGAGGTGCGTGAAGCATTAGGTGCAAGAGAAATTCATGAATTTGGCGGAATTGAGCCGAATCCGAGTTATGAAACCCTCATGAAAGCTGTAGAGCTGATTCGAGAACAAAAGATAGATTTCTTGATGGCTGTCGGTGGCGGATCGGTAATTGATGGTACTAAATTTATTGCAGCAGCAGTCAATTATACAGGGGATACATGGGAGATTTTAGAAACCCATGGTACTAAAATTACTCAAGCTTTGCCTTTTGCGAGTGTACTCACCCTTCCGGCAACTGGTTCAGAAATGAATAGCGGTGGGGTAGTAACCAGAAAATCGACCCAAGCCAAATTGTCATTTAACAGCCCCTATGTTTTTCCGCAATTTTCCGTACTGGATCCGAATAAAACTTTTAGCTTGCCGACGCGCCAATTAGCAAATGGCGTGGTCGATGCATTTGTTCATGTCATGGAACAGTACTTAACTTACCCTGTCAATGCACAAGTACAAGATCGTTTTGCCGAAGGTCTATTGCAAACTCTGATTGAGATTGGACCGAAAATCTTGGAAGATTCAGCAGATTATGACACGCGTGCGAATTTGATGTGGGCTGCTAGCATGGCACTGAATGGGCTAATTGGAGCTGGTGTACCACAAGATTGGTCAACTCATTTGATTGGGCATGAGCTCACGGCTTTACATGGTATTGATCATGCTCGTACCTTGGCCATTGTGTTGCCGGCCAATCTACAAGTGCGTCGTCAAGAGAAGCGAGAAAAATTACTACAGTATGCAGCTCGAGTCTGGCAGATTGTCGAAGGTGATGAAGAACAACGTATTGATACTGCTATTGCTCGTACTCGAGCCTTCTTTGAGCAACTTGGATTGCCGACTCGTCTTAGCGATTATGGACTGGGGGAGACAGATATTGAGATCATCATTACGCAACTTAAATCACACAATCTTACACAGCTAGGCGAACATAAAACTGTTTCATTAGAGATCAGTCGCCAAATTCTCGAGACGAGTATCTAAATAAGCGTATCTGTCATGGTCACGTTACACGACAAGTGATCATGCAACAATGCTCCTCAATCCTGAAAAATATCGGAGAAATAACATGAAAATTTTAATCGTTTTAACCTCACATGATCAACTTGGCAATACTGGTAAGAAAACAGGTTTCTGGCTAGAAGAACTTGCTGCACCGTATTACACCTTTATTGACTCTGGTGCTGAAGTTACGCTGGCGTCGCCTCAAGGTGGGCAGCCACCACTAGATCCGAAAAGTAATTTGGCCGATGCGCAAACTGAAACCACTCATCGTTTTGAAGCTGATCCAACTGCAATGCAAGCATTGGCACAGACGCATAAACTTAGCGAAATTTCTGTAGCTGATTATGATGCAGTGTTTTATCCAGGCGGGCATGGCCCATTGTGGGATTTAGCAGAAGATCCGATTTCAATTTCTGTGATTGAACAGGCGATTCAGTCTGGCAAACCTGTTGCAGCAGTGTGTCATGCCCCGGGTGTTTTTCGACATGTGAAAGCGAGTAATGGAGCGCCTTTAGTTAGCGGTAAATTAGTGACTGGTTTCACCAATACTGAGGAGGCCGCTGTAGGTTTGACTGAAATTGTACCATTTTTAGTCGAAGACATGCTTAAAGAAAACGGTGGTCATTATTCTAAAGTGGATGATTGGCAAGTATATGTTCAAGTAGATGGCTTGCTGGTTACTGGACAAAATCCAGCATCTTCTGCTGCAACCGCTACAGCATTACTTCAATTGTTGAAATAAAGAGTAGCTAGTCTCTGTTGTGGTGCTTAGCAGTGAATAAACTTCTGACTCTGAGCAACTGGCGCAATAAGCAAAATAACCCTCACTTAATGGTGAAGGGCCTGAGTGAATAGCTTTCCTTCCTTTATTTTTCTATATACAGGAAGGAAGGTTATTTTTTTTAATTTAGATCAATTAAGCCATGATGACTTGGATTCAATGAAATGAAAGACAGCAAACTTTTTCAAAACTTAAGCTTAGGCCCTTATGTTTTGCAAAACCGTATTGTATTGCCACCATTAACGCGGTCGCGTAGTACTCAGCCAGGGAATATTCCAAATGAACTGATGGCAACCTATTATCAACAGCGTGCCGGGGCAGGATTTATGGTGACCGAAGGTACGCAAATCGAGCCACGTGGTCAAGGCTATGCTTGGACTCCCGGTATTTACAGCCCTGAACAGATTGCTGGATGGCGTAAAGTGACGGAAGCAGTGCATGCTAAAGGAGGCATTATTTTTGCACAACTTTGGCATGTTGGGCGTGTTTCACATACATCTTTGCAACCCGATCACGCATCACCGGTCGCGCCCTCGGCTATTAGGGCTGATAGTAATGTTAAAGTCTTTATTGAAACCGGGCCCAATGCAGGGGCCTTGGCTGATCCTTCAATGCCACGTGCTTTAAGCAATGCAGAAGTTAAAGAATTAGTGCAACTCTATGCTCAAGCAGCGCGTAATGCATTGGCTGCTGGTTTTGATGGGGTTGAAATTCATTGTGCAAATGGTTATTTGGTAAATCAATTTATCTCTGCACATAGTAACCACCGTGAAGATGAATATGGTGGATCACTAAACAATCGTTTGCGTTTTTTACGTGAAGTAGTACAGGCAGTTGCTGAGGTGGTTGGTGCAGATCGTTTAGGAGTGCGTTTTGCCCCGCTATTTGAAAGTACAGAGGAAGATCGTGTTTATATGGGGTTGGTTGAAGATGATCCACATGTGACTTATATTGAAGCCATAAAAATACTTGAAGAAGTTGGGATTGCCTATTTATCGATTGCAGAAGCTGATTGGGATCATGCACCAGAACTTCCTCATAATTTTCGTAAAGATGTCAGAGACACTTTCAGTGGTCGGATTATTTATGCAGGTCGATATACGGCAGAAAGAGGGACTCGAATTTTAAAGGCAGGGCTGGCCGATTTAATTGCATTTGGACGCCCATTTATTGCGAATCCAGATTTACCCGATCGCATCGCCAATGGCTGGCCATTGAATGCAGTAGATGCAAGCACTATGTATGGTGGGACGGAAAAAGGCTATATTGATTATCCAGCTTACGCAGATTAATATTGACTAAGTGAGTTATTTTGCCAACCTTTGTGGTTGGCAAAATAAGGACTTAGGATTGCTGTTGCCAGCATAAATTCTTATTAAAACAAATTCTTAAAAATTTTTAGCTGTGTAATGAGCCAACCTGCCAGTGGGAAAGAAATCAGTTGCGTTACTGGCACTAATACTATGACTTCAATCAACACCATCATCGGGAAACTTTGATGCTGAGTAATTGGCTTTAATAAAGTGAGTACCAGTAATAGTGTGGGATATAAGCCTAAATATCCGACTAAAATACGAGTCATGAGGGCTTTAGGAGAAGAATTCATTGTGCGCTATACTCATGGATTGTAAATTAATCTAATAGCAACACATTAATAACTAATCATTGGGCTGCTGTCATTAATTATGTAATTGATATTTAATCTAAATTTTATCAATCTTCACTTTTTAATAGAAATTTAGTTGCTCTCAGAGCTTGATGTAATGGTGTTTTATCTTTTTGCAACTTACTCAGTAATGCTGCACCTAACCACATTTGGTAAAGTACTTGTGCCAACGTCGAGGCCTCAGTATTTGCTTGAATAGACTGATCCTGTTTTCCCAAATCAATTAAACCAGCAATACGTTGGATTACATCATCCACGCCAGCGGACATAATGGAACGCATATCTTCAGATAGATCGGCAACTTCTGCGGCAAGTTTCACAATTAAACAGCTATTCGCCCAACCACAGTGTGTTTCAGGATCTTCTATCCATAAATTAAAATACTCAATCAGCTTTTGATAAGGGGATTTATCGCTACGCCATACATCATTTAAACGGACTTGGTAATTATCCACATAATGCTGTACCAATTCACATCCGAAAGCTTCCTTGGATTGGAAATAATGATAAAACGAGCCTTTGGGGATCTCACAGCTCTGTAAAATTTCCTGTAATCCTACGCCAGTAAAACCTTTATGCAAAATCAGGTCTGAACTGGTGTTAAGAATGTGTAAGCGCTTCGCTTCAGACTTTTTAATAGGAGTAGGCTTCATATTAATTATTTACTCTATTGTAAAAAAAATAGACCAGTCGTATTGTTTTTTATTATAACTCATCTACAATGGATGTAAAGAAATTTTAATCATAATTTTTGATTATGAAGAGAAATACTTTTAAATAAAACATGGAGTTATATGTGTGAAAACAGTTATTAATCAACGCATCGTTTTAGCTAAACGGCCAGTGGGTGAGCCAAAACACAGCGATTTTCGTATTGAGCAAGTTGAGCTCAATGAACTTAAACAAGGCGAGATATTGTTAAAAACCATTTACTTGTCACTCGATCCTTATATGCGTGGTCGCATGAGTGATGCTCCCTCATATGCAGCACCGGTTGAAATTGGCGAAGTGATGGTCGGTGGAACAGTCAGTCAAGTGATGGCCTCTAAAAACCCAAAATTCAAAGAAGGCGAGTGGGTTCTTTCTGGAAATGGTTGGCAGGGCTACGCAATTTCTGATGGGACTGCATGTCAAAGCTTAGGTATGCAACCCGAACATCCATCTTGGGCATTGGGTATTTTGGGGATGCCTGGCTTTACTGCTTATATGGGGTTGTTGGACATTGGTCAGCCTAAAGCCGGTGAAACTTTAGTCGTTGCAGCTGCAACGGGACCTGTTGGTGCTACAGTTGGACAAATTGGCAAACTTAAAGGTTGTCGCGTGGTTGGCGTCGCAGGTGGGGCTGAAAAATGCCATTATGCAGTACAAGAACTCGGCTTCGATGCTTGTATCAATTATCATGATGAAAATTTTGCAGAACAATTACAACAAGCAGTTCCCAACGGTATTGATATTTATTATGAGAATGTAGGGGGTAAAGTGTTTGATGCGGTATGGCCATTGCTTAACTCTGCGGCACGTGTACCGGTGTGTGGTGTGGTTTCGCAGTATAACGCTACCGAGCAAGCACAAGGGCCAGACCGTTTACCTGGCTTTATTTCCACTCTTTTAAGAAAGCGTATTCGCATGCAAGGCTTTATTATTTTTGATGATTATGGCAATCAGTATCCGGAATTCAATCAGCAAATGTCTGAATGGTTGAAAGACAGAAAAATCAAATATAAAGAGCATATGGTGCAAGGTTTAGATAACACGATCAATGCTTTCAATGGTATGTTAAAAGGCAAAAACTTTGGCAAAGTGGTTGTAAAAATTTAAAAAAATAGGAATATTATGATTACACTACATCATTTAGATCAATCACGTTCTTTTCGCATTTTGTGGTTACTTGAAGAAATCAAGCAGCCCTATGAGCTGAAAAGCTATTATCGTGACTCAAGCACGCATTTGGCCCCTGAATCTTTAAAAAACATCCATCCTTTAGGGAAATCTCCAGTATTGGAATGGGATGGCAAAGTTATTGCAGAGTCAGGCGCAATCGTTGAGTTATTAATTCAGAAACTTGCGCCGCATTTAGCACCAGATATGGATGAACCTACCTATGTCGATTATCTACAGTGGATTCATTTCTCAGAAAGCTCTGCCATGCTGCCATTTTTATTAAAAACGTTTAATGCGATTGAAACCAAGCAGGGTACGAAGTTGGTATTTCTAGAAAATTATACTCAAGTTGAGTTCGATAAAGTATTCGGCCATTTAAATGAATATTTAAAAGATAAAGAATTTCTAGTGGCAGACCGTTTAACCGGTGCTGACTTTATGATGGGCTTTGGACTACATGCTTTAGTTTATCATATGGGACAAGGTGAAAATTATCCCCATATCCAACGTTATGTAGCAGGTTTAAGCCAACTACCTAGCTGGCAAGCCGCAGTACAAATTGAACAAAATGGTGTGAAAAGTCAAAAATAGCAAGATTGATTTTTTAAAGGCAATTTAGAAAAAGAATCGTGATTGTCAAGTACATCTAGTTATAAAATAAGCTGACACTTATTTAAATTAAACGCCTAATGAATTTCATCGGGCGTTCTCTATTTTAAAGATAAGGAATTACCATTATTTAAGACAAGTTTCGCCTATTCTTCCCATCAAATTCCTATCAAAAGAGTTTGAATATCACGACGGTTACGTTGAAAGATATAATCAACTTCTGAAAGAAAGAAACGTGACTAACGCACAGCAAGATTAAATTATTCCTCGGGGTATTAAACAAGTAAACTACATCATTTTACTAACATAAACGCATATACGTAAAAATCACGCCCCGTTTAACTGGCAATAGTTTTTGAACCCTTGTATAAAAGTTTAAACGAATCTAGCAAGTCTTTATTTAATGTTAATACTCATCCAGTATTGAGGTTTTTTATCTTTTCTTGCCTGTGATCTAGGTTGTAATACTCTAATTTCATACTCACCTGAAGCAGGTAAAATATAAATACCATTATCATCAAGCTTTGGAGAATATTCTCCAAGATTGATGGAGTCTTTTAATTGATTACCCCATAAGTAAGTTTCAACATTTCCTCCAGTCAACCTCACTTTTAACTTTTGCCCTTTTTTAGCATAAAATTTGTAGGAATCATACTTGTATCCATCTATCCTTCCGTAATAATTTGCAGAGTAAGCTTTTTTAGCAAACTTAACTACAACAGTCTTTCGTATATCATTGTTATCATTTGCAAGTGCGGCAGGGCTAAGCATAGTTAAAGTTAGGGTCATAAAAGCACCAGCTAGTAATTTCGTATTCGCTATTTTCATAAGGTTACCTTAATTCTTGTATCGCCCCTGACATAGTAACATAAGTAATAAGTAACCATGAATCATGGAACAGAACTGTGAATAGTCATAACATAGAGTTGCACTTCAAATGTTAATTTAAGACTTGCGAAATCAATGGTTAATTAATTGGTCACTAAGGAATAGCCAATCTATATATAAACTTTATTTAACAAATACTTATAAAAATATATGATGCGTATCATACGCATCATATATAAAGCGTTCTATTTTGATATAATTGATCCAATCAACCCCTTATTAGGTTTCATTTAAATTCCATGAGTCTTACTGATATTAAAGTTCGCCAAGCTCATTGCAAGGAAAAAACCTGTTTTTTATCCGATGAAGATGGGCTTAGCCTGAAGATTGAGCCGAGTGGAAGAAAATCTTGGTGCTATCGCTATACAGATCCACAAACTAAAAAACGTCGACGCATTCAGTTAGGTCTTTATCCTGATTTATCGCTGAAAAAGGCACGACAAGTCAGAGATGACTTTAAAGACAATAATTTCTGTTTTGAACATGATACTGCCTCTAATCTTATCACCTTTGGTAAGGTCGGGGAGGAGTGGTTACAGTTCAAACTGAAGAATGCCTTCAACGATCTACCCCGCTGTGGTGTACTACAGTTAGCAGAAAGATGCTTACAGCAAGATATTTATCCAGACCTTCAGGATTTACCTTTTCAAAACATCAAGCGCTATGACCTGGTTTCAGTAATCAAAAAAATAGAGGGACGCCAAGTAAAAGAACCTGTCAAAAAAGCTTGTAGTTATTTGAACCAAATTTATGACTACGCTGTAGCGATGGGTTATTGTGAGTTCAACATCGCTCATGGTTTAAATAAAATCACCATTAACAGCAAAATCAAGAAAAATTATCCGTATTTGAAAGCGGAGGAAATATCTGATTTTAAGAATAAATTACAAAAATTGGATGCCCATCCCATTATTAAAAAAGCACTGATGTTCAAATTACATACTGGCGTGAGAGGGGCCGAATTGTTATTGGCTGAGCCTCATCATTTTGATTTAAATGAAAAAATCTGGAAAATACCTGCCTTGCATATTAAACAGTTTCGACGAAAAGTCATATTAGGCCATGAGATTCCAGATTTTTTAGTTCCACTTTCAAATCAGGCTTTAGAGATTTTGAAAGACGTCATGCAGTGGTCATACGGTGAAAAATACCTTTTTGCTAGCCCTCGCAAACACAATCAACCGATTCATTTTAATACTCTAAATATGGCCATACGTAAGATGGGGTATGGCAAACATCAACTATCTTCTCATGGATTACGTTCTACTTTTAGTACCATTTTGAATGACTCAGGTTTGTTCCAAGATAATTGGATTGAGGCACAACTTTCACATATTGATAAGAACCGTACCCGTGCCAGCTATAATCACGCTGACTATTTAGCTCAACGGACTGAAATGATGCAGTGGTGGGGTGATTATTTAAGTACTAGTAAGTGAAAATCGTACTTTTATACATAAACTTAAAACATGATGGGGTGTCAAATGGATAGTAAACAATATACTTACCGTGTTAAATGGTCAGCTGAAGATAATGGGTATGTTGGGTTGTGTGCTGAGTTTCCATCATTGTCTTAGCATGATGCGGATCAGTCTAAAGCATTCTCAGGAATAGAGGAGCTCGTTGCTGATGTTGTCGCTGATATGATTAGCAATAATGAAAAAGTTCCTACACCACTCTCCGGAAAAATATAGTAGGCAATTTATTGTCCTTGTTCTCAGTGGTTCAACAAAAACTAGCCCTCGAAGCTGCAGAACGTAGTGTGGGCATGAATCGTTTAGTATCAGTAAAAAGAGCTATGTAATTTTAGTCTTTACTAAGGTCTAGTAGGAGTGAGTGATAAAGCAGGAACAAGAATTTATGCTTCATATACTCTGTAAATCGTATGAATTTGAATTAATAGGTATTTTAAAAGAAAGTTTTCTTTGATTTAGTGTTTTTATATAAAAAAAATAATTTTTAAAAATAACTTAGGCTAATTGATAAACACTATCTGGAAAGATTAAAAGAAAATATTTTTTAATTTCTGCTAATTCATTTAAGGCAGGTTCTCTTTCTAGCAGTTGAAATGTCCAAATAAGTACAGCCTGATGATTATCATAGCAAGTATTTACTCCAAGAAAATTAGCCAATCCATAACTTCTATTGATGTTCATTTCTTTAATTAATTGATTTCCTAAGTCACGAGCTTGCTGGCTGATTAATAACTCATTTGGTAACACGGCGGTCATCTCCACAAAAAAATCTAATGCAGGTTCAATCCTTATATTTAAAAAGTTATAATTTAATTGAAATGGATAAAATATACTTTCTATAAGTTGTAATAACCTGCTGTAGGTTAATTTTAGCAAAGTATTACTCAGGCAACAACTTCAAATAACCCACAGCAAGTTATTTTTTGTAAATTAATTTAAATATGATTACTTGTAAGTTATCTAGCCTCATGGGCGATAGAAAAATTTTAAAATTAAGTGAAGTGGTGCATGCAACAGGTATCAATCGCAACACGCTCACAAGTATGTATTATGACCGTGCTGTACGTATTGAATTACCAGTCGCCGATAAGTTGTGTAAGTACTTTAACTGTACGATGAATGATTTGTTTGAGTTTAAGGAAGAAGTTGAAGAAAAAGATTAACTTAATACTTCGTTTGATAAGTTTTTCGAAGAAAAAGACTAGCCAATACTTAGTTTGATAAGTTTTTCTCTGCAGATCTAATATTGAATTTTATAAAATATCATTACAAACAGATACTAATTTCATTACTTCTAAAATGAAATCAATCGAATGGTAGAGTTTTTTTGCTATTTGCATTTTAAGGTGGGATTTTGAGGCCTTGTTGCGCAAACCTACCGATAAGGTCTTATACAGCAATAGCCTACACCTAAATTTATCGTACACCGAATTGGTCATCCTACAATCATGCTTTGATCAATCATGGTAATTTTACAATTTGGTTTGATACTAAGATTCAATGATATTCGCAGTCACAAGGAAAACATGGTCGAAATCAAACTTATTCTGACATAGCCATTCAGTGCTATCTCATGATTAAATCCTTATTTCGTCTTTCTGTATGCATGGTGACTGGCTTTGTCCAAAGCTTGATTAAACTTTGCGGATTAGATTGGACAGCTCTGGATTATTCAACCATTCGCAGAAGACAAAAGCATATTGATATTCAAATTAGCTATGAAAAGAGTTGCAATGGACTGCATCTACTCGTTGATTCCACGGATTTGAAGTTCTTAGGTGAAGGTGAATGGAAACGTAAAAAGCATTAGCCGAAATATCGTCGCCAATGGCGTAAACTTCATATTGGTATAGATACTAAAACCCTGCTAGGTAGAACACTATGGAAAAAATGGTCAGGCTATCATCGCCGAAGTTTGGTCGAAACAAAGATGCACTGCATCAAATTATTAGGCGATAAATTAATGGCAAGAAGCTTTCCTAGTCAGATGAGTGAAATTCATGCTCGCGTAGCAGTCCTCAACAGATTTATGGAATTAGGCCGACCTAATACCCGAGTTGTAACTTAAATTTGAGTTGCTTAGGAAAACTCAATCTTTAAAGGCTTTATGCAACAAAGAACTTCGAAATTGATTTATGGATTATGAGCACCCTAAGGGCTTATAATTCAAAATATTTTCAATTATGGGGTGGTGAATTTTGGATAAGGTGAAAGCAAAAAAAAATAGGGTAAGCGGATTAAATGGTTGATCTTACCTTTGCATGAGAGTGAGGCAAACCGGCATCTCATCGGATTATCTGGTTGGCACTCCAACCTACTGCTGATGCATGCTTCCCTCGCTAATTCCAGCAAGAACCCCACACGCCTTAACTTCCCGGTCATCGTTGCAACGCGCTCTTAGTGAAACGAGTTGTTTCTCAAGCGCCTGTAGAGCGGTTATCTGCGAGCGCACATGAGAGATGTGATCATCGAGCAAGGCATTGACAGCGGTACAGGACTGATGAGGGTCGTCCTGATAGCGCTTTAGTTCGTGAATTTCTGCCAGTGACAGATCCAGGATGCGGCAGCGACGAATAAAGGCCAGCCGCTCAACGTGTTTCTCGGTATAGACACGGTAACCGTTCTCCTGCCGACCAGGCGGCGGCAACAAGCCCTGCCGTTCGTAGAAGCGGATCGTCTGTGTATCTACCCCTACTGACTGTGCCAACTGACCAATACGCATCGGGTTCCTCCGCAACGGATTCTCTACGCTATTGACATTATAGCTACTATATAGTTTTAAATGAAAACCCGATCACATTCAAGTGGAGTCATATCATGAGTAAAAACTGCGGAGGCCCCTGTGGCGACCATGCAAGGCCTGCGTCGGATACCGATATGCAGGCCTCCTCCGATGCGTCGGGGGAATGGGTCAGTGTTTATGCCGTGCCGAAGATGGACTGTCCATCAGAAGAGCGCATGATTCGCCTGGCCCTGAACGGCGTTGAGGGGATTCGGGCACTGTCCTTCGACTTGTCGAACCGCCGGTTGAAGGTCGTGCATGACGGTGAGGTCGAGCCCGTCACCTCGAAACTGAAGACCTTGGGGCTAGGCGCCTCGCTTCAGGAAACCGTCGCTGCAAATCCGGAGACCATCAAGGCCGCCGAGTTTTCGGCAGCTTCTGCTAAGCAAGAATCCGGGACCCTGCGCTGGTTGCTCGGCATCAATGCACTTCTGTTCGTGGTGGAAATGACTGCCGGTCTGATCGCCCGGTCCACTGGCCTGATTGGAGAATCCCTGGACAATTTTGCCGATGCGGCGGTGTACGGGCTTGCCCTTTATGCGGTTGGACATAGCGTGAAAATGCAGGTACGTGCCGCGCATCTTGCTGGTGTACTGCAACTGATCTTGGCTGTGGGCGTACTCATAGAGGTGGTGAGACGCTTTGTATTCGGTAGTGAGCCTGAATCGCTGGTGATGATGGCTATCGCATTCGTCGCATTGATTGCCAATACCAGTTGTCTGCTGCTCATATCCAAACATCGGGAGGGCGGGGCGCACATGAAGGCAAGCTGGATATTCTCGGCCAACGACGTGGTGATCAACCTGGGGGTCATCACCGCCGGCGCTCTGGTCGCGTGGACCGGGTCCAATTATCCGGATCTGATTATCGGCACCATCGCGGGGGTAATTGTACTTAACGGTGCTAGACGCATTCTGGCGCTCAAGGATTAAGCAATGTCCATTTTTGGCAAACATCTGTCACCGTACGCTCTGTTGTCCATATCGGGCCTGCTGGCAGCGTCTGATCAGGCCATAAAATGGCTGGTGCAACAATCAATGGCATATGGCGAGTCTATTTCAGTGACCTCATTCTTTAACTGGGTACACGTATGGAATACCGGTGCCGCATTCAGTCTTTTTGCGAATGGTGGAGGCTGGCAGCGCTACTTTTTTATCGGAATCGCGGTAGTGGTCTCGATTTTTCTGATCAAGCTGATCCTTGAAAATCGTCATAAAGGAGAAGCCATCGCTTACAGTCTTATCCTCGGTGGCGCCATGGGCAACCTGATTGACCGGGTCTTTCGCGGCTATGTTGTGGATTCCTTTGATTTCTATTGGCGAGACTGGCATTGGCCGGCCTTCAACCTGGCTGATATTGCAATTGTCCTCGGTGCCTTACTTTTAGTTTCCAGCGGCTTTGTTGCACAAACCTATCTGTAAAGGCTTTTTCAGCGATATAATTTTCAAATGAAGAAGCCTACACACAAAATCTACCGCACAACCAATTGGCCCGCATATAACCGAGCACTCATTAATCGCGGAAATATTGCCCTTTGGTTTGATCCTGCTACGCAATGGTATGCTCCATCAAAAGGCAAACAAGGGCGAAATCAAACCTACTCCGACGCAGCCATCCAATGCTGCTTAATGATTAAATCCTTATTCCGTCTATCTTTACGTATGGTCACTGGCTTTGTGCAAAGTCTGATTAAACTTTGCGGATTAAATTGGACCGCACCAGATTACAGTACGCTTTGTAGAAGACAAAAGCATATTGATATTGCAATCAGCTACCAAAAAAGTAGCGATGGGCTGCATCTACTCGTAGACTCTACAGGGATGAAGTTTCTAGGTGAGGGCGAATGGAAACGCAAGAAACATGGAGCTGAATATCGTCGCCAATGGCGTAAACTACATATTGGTATAGATGCCAAAACCCTACAAATACGCGCTATTCAGCTCACAACCAATAATGTCTGTGATTCACAGGTGCTTGGTGATTTACTTAATCAGATTCCACAAGATGAGCAGATTGACTCTGTTTATACCGATGGAGCTTATGACACCAAGCAATGCCGTCAGGTCATTGCAGATCGGCAAGCACATGCGGTGATTCCACCTAGAAAAAATGCGAAACCATGGAAAGATACAAAGAGTAGCTCGCTAGAGCGAAATGAATTACTTCGAACAATTAAACGTTTAGGTAGGACACTATGGAAAAAATGGTCAGGCTATCATCGCCGAAGTTTGGTTGAGACTAAAATGCACTGCATCAAATTATTAAGAGATAAACTCAGTGCAAGGAGCTTTGATAGCCAAGTCAATGAGGTTCATGCACGTGTAGCAGTCCTCAACAGATTTACGGAATTAGGTCGACCACTTACCCAAGTTACGCCTTAAATTTGGCTCAATTAGGGGCGCTTTGCCTTTCAAATCTTTGTGCAACAAAGCCATTTGGAATATAAATAAGATTTAGTTAAAATTAACATTATTCATATAAATTAACATTATGTATTACATTTACTAATAATTTAAAATAATTAGTAGAAAAAAATTATGTTTTAATTATTTCTTTGATTATATAAGTTGAGAGTAAAAAATGATTAATACGGAATTTTCAAAGTGTATTTCTGCATGTACAAACTGTTCACTTATTTGTACTGAATGTGCAACTTCTTGTTTAAAAGAAAAAGATTTAGAGATGATGCGTGAATGTATTCAACGTTGTCTAGAATGTGCAGATATTTGTCAGTTATGTGTGCGTATGCAACAACATAACTCACCTTTCCTCAAAGAGATTTGTGAGCTTTGTGCTAAGATCTGTGAATATTGTGCGGAAGAGTGTGAAAAACATTCACATGATTATTGTAAAAAATGTGCTGAGGCTTGCCGTCAGTGTGCAGAAGAATGTCGAAAAATTGCCATGTAAAATACTTCAATAATGTTAATTATATGGCTCTAGACTAACATAATCATTCTACTAGTCTAGAGCCTTTCCTAAAATTAACATAATACACCTTATACGAAATTCTTATATTTTTTTCTTTATTTTTCAATGGTATAATACAATCTTTAAAGCCCCTTTTCTCCAATCGGGGCTTTTTTATGATTTATTACGTTCTCTAATCCCCCCATTTCTCTTAGGTCTCTTTTGTTAGCGCTGACTGGATATTGACGGTCATTTAATTCACAGCTTTAACCAAATCGAACTATATACATTTTCAAATTTCGTACTTGAGCGAAAGTAGGAAAGTGTTGCCTGGAGAGAATAAGAAATGGGTTCTACACGACTATTGACCAATATTATTCAGCGTAAAGTCATGTTGCCAGAAGAAATGTCACCTTCAATGCAGCGTGACAATTTTGAAGTGACACTGACTGATTTTGAAAAGCATCCAATCATCAAATGTTTATTTAAGGCGGATAACCAGCGTTCTACGGAATGTTGGAGCGTGCAAGAAATTGCAAACTTTATTGAGGATTGCACAGAAGATCAAAACATCAATTTATGCATTTTGTATTGGAAAGATATACACAGCAATATTTACATTATTGATGGAGCACATCGTCTTTCCTGTATCTATGCGTGGATCAATAGATATTTTGCGGATGAGCAAGTCCCTCAAGCACCTAATTTCAATGATCAACAAAAACAAGATATTCGTTACCTCCGCAATTATTTAGGAGATCTTGCTGATTTTCAAAAAATTTGTACTGATGCCGAATTTGCAGAAAAAAAAATCGAAATTAGGCGATATTAAAATCAGTTTCCGGCAGGTACTGGGGACTCCGGAAGATGCGCGACGGGTATTTCAATCTATTAACTCAGATACTAAACGTTTAGATAAATATGAGGAATATCACCTAAGAAATCGCGGTAGTGACGCGTATTATGCGATCTATGCCTGTTGTTATATCAATGACAATAAATCTAACCTAGAAGAGCTCCAATATACACGTTTAAATGAGTTGATTGAGTTAGGGGAGAGGATCCACCAGTTACTTTTTTCGACCATTTTATTAGACAATGAAATGAGTCATGGCAAAAAAATTGGCCTGGTCAATGAGCTGATGAATATCATTGCGGGTGATCAGATTCATAATATTATGAGTCTGAATCAGGGGGAGCGCGTTGAAAACCTAATGTCGCATCTGTTGACCATTCTTTGCAGAATAGCGACGCCTGTAAAAAATGCTGGGGTTCCGAGTTTGGGCTTACATCCATACTTATATTTTTATAAGGATCAGAGTTTTCAGATTACTTCTTTTCTTGCATGGTTTTCAATTGTGTATGAAATTCATGAAAGCCGCATGCAGATTCATCATCGAAAGATTAGTTTCAAGGACTTCACCCGGGTACGCCGTAGTATTGAGTTCTTGATCGCCAATTTCCCCGTGGCGACCACCGAAACGGTCGGCAAGTTCGGCAGTGGTATCAAGGGCTATGATCGGCTACAAATTGTCTATAAAGCCTTTATTTGCTTAAGCTTGGAAATGGAGGTTGATTTTGATGATGAGGAATGCCTGAATACCTTTATTCTGTCCATGTCTAAGGCCTTCAAGTACATAAACTTTAACGAGTTTTATGTCGAAAGATTTTTGGGTGGTTATGATGATGCAGTCGTCAAGCATGTGGTGGGATATGTGGAGTCGATTAGTCCAATTTCTCGGTCAAAGCCCAAGGCCTTTTC